>JBFMEF010000105.1 GCA_040753495.1 Candidatus Zixiibacteriota bacterium | reverse complement strand
GAGGTACTCAAGGCTGATTTTTCCGGAATTGAGGCGGGCATAACTGAAATGCTCGATAAGGTCGCCGGTATTTATATAAATGCCTTTGCCGATTTCTTTCGAGATGGGAAGATGCAAATGACCGATAAGAACGATATCAAATCCTTCCGATATTTTGCGGGCGGCATAGTTTTCATAATCCTGAACAAAAGCCGGCTCCCGCCCGGCGGTGTAACCGCGCGACGAACTGGAGACAAAGCGGGCAAGCGGTATGCCCCAGTCCGGCGGGATTTTGCGGTAGAGCCAGATATTGAAGCGGTTGCGAAGGATTTTCTTCAGAATCCGATATCCCCAGTCAGAGGGAGAGAGTCCGTCACCATGTATCATGAAAATCCTCTTTCCTTCTTCCGTGAACTCATGGAAGTCGCGGTGAATGACAATGCCGGCTTCACGACTGAGGAATTCGCCCAGCCAGAAATCATGATTGCCGCTTATATAATGGACTTCTTTCCCCTGTTCGACCAGCGACGCCAGCTGGAAGACAATTTTTAGATGTTCTTTGGGAATAGCATGTTTATATTCAAACCAGAAGTCAAAGAGGTCGCCAAGGATAAAGACTTTGGAGCCATCGGCTTTGATTTTACTCAACAGCGAATACAATTTGGCGATTTTTTGCTCTTCACCGGCTTTATCAGCGGCGCCGAGATGGACGTCAGAGAAAAAATAGACTGCCATAGGGCGGGATTATAATAAAATGGACAGCAAAAGTCAAAGAAGGCAAGGTGCTGACCGAGGTTACTATGCGAATCAACTCTCCGGCGAGCGGCTGCGGCAGGTATACGAGATAGCGCCGCCGCGGGTGCGCCGGTACTTGCAGGCGGAAGTAGATGAGATTCTCAAGCAGATAAAGACCGGAGATAAAGTACTGGAGCTGGGATGCGGCTATGGACGAGTAATGACCGCGCTGGCGGATAGAGCAGGTTCTGTTACCGGAATTGATTCCTCGATTGAAAATCTTAAATTCGCAAGTGAATTCTTATCGCCGCACAAGAATCTCCGTCTTTTGGCGATGAACGCCGCCTTACTGGGATTTGCCGACAATACTTTTGATCTGACCATAGCGATTCAAAATGGCATCTCGGCATTCAAAGTGCCGCCGGAAAAGTTGACAGAAGAGTCGCTGCGAGTCACCAAGCCGGGCGGCAGAGTCCTCCTTTCAACCTATTGCGAGAAATTCTTGGAAGCGCGCCTGGAATGGTTTGTGATGCAATCAAGGGCAGGGCTGTTAGGAGAGATTGACTGGGAAAAGACCAGAGAGGGGGTAATAGTCTGCAAGGATGGCTTCAGTGCCACAACTTTCTCGTCGGAGCAGTTTCATCAGCTCTTAAAGAAATTTGACATCCGATATCGGCTCTTTGAAGTTGACGATTCCAGCCTGTTTTGCGAACTGATAAAATGATAAGATATCTACAGTCCAAGATATTGTGTGGCTGCGCCGGCGAGAAAAATTGCGCCTCCGACAATAGCGTGACTATATTGTTGCAGTTTTCCCGGAGGAAGTAAATGGAGACCGTGTGACAAGGTCAGGATAACGGCAAGCATCGACGGGACAACATCGTTGATAAGCGGAAAGAGAAATATTCAGGCATCGGACGCTTTCGGTTGCCGCAACCGCACAGAATCTTTATATTTCCACTGCGGCTTTATTCGAAGGTGAACAGAATTCTATGGTTTCTCAGACGAGCAATCGCTGGCGGCGAAAACTGATTCTGGTCTTCATCTTTTCCGTCGCCATGGCTCTTGTGGAGGCGGCCGTGGTGGTCTATCTGAGGACGCTTTATTACCCGGAGGGGTTTACATTTCCGCTGAGAATGATGCCAGCGGACATTCTCAGAATAGAAATAGCCCGTGAAGCCGCAACTATTGTGATGTTGCTGACAGTGGCGGCGGTAGCCGCCCGCCGTTTCTGGGAGAAGTTCGCCTTTTTCATATTCGCCTTCGGCGTCTGGGATATATTCTACTATATCTATCTGAAACTGTTCCTGGACTGGCCTCTCACAATTCTGGATTGGGACATACTCTTCTTGATTCCTCTCCCCTGGATCGGACCGGTGCTGGCGCCGCTGATTGTATCGGTCATAATGATTGTCACGTCCATATTGATTCTCCGACGCAGCCAAAAGGAGACGGCGTTCAGACCGCCATATCTTGCTTATGGCTTGACAATAACAGGAATTTCCGCAATTCTCTATACCTTTATGGTAGATACCGACGCCACCCTGAAACAACAAAATCCACAGCCATTTCTGTACTTGATATATGCGGCGGGGGTGACGTTTCTGATTGCGGCGATGATAATAACGTTCCGGGGTGGAATAAAGAAGACAAAAAAGTAAATATTTGCTCAAAAATGCGAAAGATTTGTCCAAAAGTGAAAGTTTTCACTTGCCTGCATCAATTTCCATAGATATATTCCCGATAAATAGGATAAAAATGATATAGATTTCTTATGAGACAATATTGCGTAAGTGGCAGCAATCAAAGACCGATGAGGGACAAAATGCCGGATGAAAATACAAGACAGATTGCCCGTGGCAAGGGGCTCTGGGTGTTGTTACTTGCAATTATTTTGATGCCGATATTATCACTGGCTCAAACCGGGGCGCCCTCAAATGAGGATTGCCTTACCTGTCACGACCAGTCATCTGGCGAGGCGGCGCCGACTTTTGACAGCGCGCTCTCGACGTCAGAGCACAAAGGTTTCAATTGCGTTGATTGTCATGCCGATATAACGGAAGTTCCTCATCCTGAAAAACTGCAGAAAGTTGATTGCGGCACCTGCCATAGCAGTGAAGCGGAAATTTACAAATATCATGGAAGGCTGGAAGTGCCTGATGGTGAGGATATACCTGGTTGCGCTGATTGTCACGGCAGACATGATATTTTGAAATCGACCGAGCGGCATTCGCGGGTCAATCCGCAAAATCTTCCGGGAACATGTGGCAACTGCCATGAAAACCTGGATCTGATAAGAAAGCATGAGATTCTGTATGGTGATGCCGTGCGAGTGTACGGCGGGTCAGTTCATGGAAAAGCCTCGCGGGGCGGGGTCTATTCTGCCGCTACCTGCAACGACTGCCATTCGGCAAACGGGACAGCGCACAAGATTTTGGCGCCGAACAATCCGGAATCGCCGATAAATCATTTTAACATTCCTAAGACCTGCGGGCAGTGCCATCGCAATATCGAAAACGACTACTGGGAAGGGATTCATGGCAAGCTGGTGGCGCGGGGCCAGACCGATGCCCCGGTCTGCACCAAGTGCCACGGCGAGCACGGAATTATCGCGCCCAGCGACCCTCGTTCGCCGGTCAGCCCGGTGCGACTGGCAGAGGCAACCTGCTCCCCCTGTCATGAATCAGCATATCTCAATGAGAAGTACGGCATACCTACGGGACGTCTCCGTTCATTTGTCGATAGTTATCATGGATTGAAGAGCAAGGCGGGGGATTTGACTGTCGCCAATTGCGCCTCCTGTCACGGCGCCCACCGGATACTTCCCCACACCGACCCGACCTCTTCTATTCATCCCGCCAATCTTCAAGCGACCTGCGGAGAATGCCACCCCAAGATTAGCGCCGAGATGGCCAAAGCGCCGATTCATGGCACGCCGGGAATTTCCCAGACACCGGTAGCGCGAGTGGTCGGCAATTTCTATATCGTTGTTATCGTGCTGATAATAGGGGCGATGATAATTCACTGGCTGATTGACCTGCGCAAGCAGATTAAAAACGTCGTTCTCAAGCCACAGATTCGGAGAATGACCACCAACGAGGTGCTGCAGCATACCTTCCTGATGATTACATTTATCGCCCTGGTGGTTACAGGATTCTCTCTGCGGTATTCCGAATCATGGTGGGTGCAGCTTCTGTTTGGAAGGGAGAAAGGATTTTTCCTTCGGGGGATAATTCATAGAGTCTCGGCTGTTCTGTTTATAATTTCAGTCGTCTGGCATCTGCTTTATCTGTTCTCCCCGCGCGGCCGGCAGTTTTTCCGGGATATTTTCCCGGTCAAAGAAGACTTTCGCCAGTTCTTCCAGATGATAAAGTATAACCTGGGAATAAAGGGGGTAGAAAAACCGGCGTTTGGGCGGTTCAGTTATATTGAGAAGGCGGAGTACTGGGCGCTGGTCTGGGGAACGGTCATTATGATAATCAGCGGATTTTTCCTCTGGTTCGACAATATTGCGGTGCAATGGTTCCCCAAGGGATTTCTGGATGTGATGCTGGTGATTCATTTCTATGAAGCCTGGCTGGCGACCCTGGCGATATTAATATGGCATATGTATTCGACAGTATTCAGCCCAAACGTTTACCCGATGAATCCGTCGTGGTACACCGGAAAGATGCCGCTGGAGTGGTACAAGCATGAGCATCCGGCTGACCCAATGCTTGCAGAACAAGAAGACGCAGGCGCGGGTGACGAAAAATCGGAAGCGGTTGGCCATTAGGAAAAGCAGTTGATTACGACAAGCGACATCAGAGGGGTCTTTCTATGGTGGTGGGTACTCCTGGCGGCTGGTCTGCTCGTCAATTCTCCGGGGGCTCAGGCGCAAAGCAACGATGATTGCCTGGTTTGTCATGCTGACGAAACACTGAGCAAGACACGTCAGGGGAAATCGGTATCTCTCTTTGTGAGTCAGGAGACATTTGCGCGCTCGGTTCATGGGGAACTGGAGTGTGTCACCTGTCACAGCGATCTTGCCGGAGCGGAATTTCCGCACAAAGAGACGGCCGACCCGGTTGACTGCAATATCTGCCACGACCAGATTGGGGAGCAATTCGCAAAGAGTCTTCATGGGCAAACGGCCCGAGCCGGCGCCGCCCTGGCGCCGCGCTGCTGGACGTGCCACGGAGCACATGATATTCTGCCGGTGCAGTCACCGGAATCGAAAGTTGCCCGGTTCAATATTCCTTTTATATGCGGTTACTGCCACAAAGAAGGAACCGCAGTCAGCCAGACATACGATATCCCGCAAGACAGCATTCTTGACCATTACTCCGAAAGTATTCATGGCGAAGGGCTGTTCAAGCGCGGGTTAACAGTTACGGCAGTCTGCACCGATTGCCATACTTCGCACAATGTTCTGCCTCATACCGACCCTCAATCGAGCATCTATCGCGGCAATGTTGCCAGGACTTGCGAAAAATGTCACTTCCGCATTGAGCAGGTGCATCGCAAAGTGATTCGCGGAGAACTCTGGGAAAAAGAGCCGAATAAAGTGCCGGTTTGCGTTGATTGTCATTCTCCCCATGAAATCAGGAGAATTTTCTACGACCAGGGAATGGCGGACAAAGATTGCCTCTCCTGCCATACTAATCAGAATCTGACGGCAATCAAGGACGGTCAGGTGGTTTCGATGTACGTTGACACCTTGGAAACGCATGGCTCGATTCATCGCAAAATCGCCTGCGCCCAGTGCCATACCGGGGTGAGCCCGTCGCTGGAGCGCCCCTGCACCACCGTTTCCCCCCGGGTTGACTGCTCTATCTGTCATGAGGAAGTGGTTAACACTTATACCACCAGCATGCATGGCTCGCTGGCTGACCGGGGAGATCAGAATGCTCCCCTCTGCCGGGATTGCCATGGAACGCACGGCACTAAAGACCACCGCAATCCCCAGTCGCCGACCTATCCGACCAATGTTCCGAATCTCTGCGGGAACTGTCACCGCGAGGGGAGTAAAGCCGCGGTGCGGTACTCCGGAGAGCAGCGGAATATCCTGGAGAATTACACCGAGAGCATTCATGGCAAGGGGCTGTTGCAGAGCGGTCTGGTGGTGACGGCGATGTGCACCGACTGCCACACGGCTCATCATGTCCTCCCCAAAGACAATACCGCCTCGAGCGTGAATCATGACAATCTCCCCAACACCTGCGGACGTTGCCATAACGGGATTTATGAGCAGTTTGTCCAGAGCATTCACTCCCCTGCCGTTTCCGATAGCGAGAAACCTCTCCCCTCCTGCAGTGACTGCCATCAGTCGCACACGATATCGCGCACGGATAAGGATGATTTCAAAACGATGATTATAAGTCAGTGCGGTCATTGTCATAAAGATGTAACCGAAACTTATTTCGACACTTTTCACGGCAAGGTTTCCAAGCTGGGGTATGCGGCGGCGGCTAAGTGCGATGACTGCCACGGCGCGCATAATATACTGCCGACATACAATCCCAAATCAACCCTATCGCGACAGAATATTGTTGCCACCTGTGGCCAGTGTCATGCTGGCTCGCACCGCCGATTCGCCGGATACTTGACCCACGCCACGCATCATGATAAGCAGAAATATCCCATCCTGTTTTATACCTTCTGGTTCATGACCATCCTCCTGGTGGGAACCCTGACGGTTGCCGGGACGCATACCCTGATGTGGCTTCCCCGCTCCTTCCAGATGATGCGTCAGCATAAAAAGCTGCGCCAGCAGGAACGGGGCAAGTTGGAGTATCTCCGTTTTGAGAGTCTGCCGCGACGACTCCATATCCTGGTCATTATCAGTTTTCTGGGGCTTGCCATCACCGGTATGACCCTCAAATTTTCTTACCTGGGATGGGCGCAATGGCTGTCGGAGACCCTGGGGGGATTTGAATCGGCCGGATATATCCACCGTATCTGCGCCCTTATTACATTCTTCTATTTCGGGGCGCATATCTATGACTTGGTGCGCAAGAAGAAGCGCTCGAAACTGTCCTGGATGAAATTCCTCTTCTCGGAGAACTCAATGATTCCCAACAGAACAGATATTCGGGAAGCGGTCGGAACGGTCAAATGGTTTCTTGGCCGGGGTCCCCGCCCTCAATATGGACGATGGACATACTGGGAAAAGTTCGACTACTTCGCAGTCTTCTGGGGGGTTGCCATCATTGGAAGCACCGGCCTGATTTTATGGTTTCCGGAATTCTTCACTCTCTTTCTGCCCGGCTGGTTTGTTAATGTCGCCACTATTATACATTCCGATGAAGCGCTCCTGGCGGTTGCTTTCATCTTCACCGTCCATTTCTTCAATACTCATTTCCGTCCCGACAAATTCCCGATGGATACCGTCATATTCACCGGACGGGTGCCGCTGGAAGAACTTAAGCAGGACCGTCCCCGCGAATATGCCGAGTTGATTAAGTCGCGAAAATTCGGGAAAAAGCTGGTGGAGCCATTGCCGCCGGTGGTGGTCCGGGGATTGAGGATTTTTGGCTCAATTGCGCTCTTCATAGGGATTTCATTAATTCTGCTGATTATTTGGGCGGAAGTCTTTGGATACCGCTAAACCGGCGTCAAAAAATCTGAACTCATAAAATCGATTAGAATCCGTATCAGTTGCGGAGGTCGGGCGAGATGTCTTGGGGATTTTCCGGGCGTCATTAAATATTTGTTTAAAGTGGACTTATTTCGTATTATATGCAAATAATCCGATTTCCTGATAGGATATTGAGAGAAATATGCTTTCATTAAAAGCACAATACGGATTGCGGGCGGTCGTTTCGTTGGCTTCCCACTACGGCAAAGGTCCCCTGCAAGCCAAAGAGATTGCTACCTCACAAGGGGTTCCGGTCCGCTACCTGGAACTTCTGCTGTCTCAGTTGCGGCGGGCGCGGATAGTCGACGCCACCCGGGGGAAGAACGGCGGCTATATTCTGGCAAAGGAGCCGGCGTCGATTACGGTTCTTGATGTGGTAACGGCCTTTGAAGGAAGAGTTATCATATCGCCGATGAGAGATGAAAAGGAGAAGGAAGGGAATCCCGGCTCCTTATCTTTCATTTGGAAGGAAGCCGAGAAACGAGTGGTTGAATATCTCGGCTCGCTTAATATAGCGGAAGTTCTGGAGTTGATTCAATCCAATAAAGAGATGTATTTCATTTAGAAAAGTAGAGGAAACGATGCCTAAGATTGCGGGCGATATTACCGAGCTTATTGGAAATACCCCACTGATATATCTTCACAGATTGAGTAACGGCCTGCCGGGAACGGTGGTGGGCAAACTGGAGTCGTTTAACCCCTGCTCTTCGGTCAAAGACCGGATAGCGATTTCGATGCTTGATGACGCCGAAAAAAAGGGATTTATCACCAAGGATACCGTGATAATAGAGCCGACATCAGGAAACACCGGAATCGCGCTGGCTTTCATAGCGGCCGCGCGCGGATATAAATTAGTCTTGACCATGCCGGAAACGATGTCAATTGAGAGGCGTAATCTGCTTAAGGCTTTCGGCGCCGACCTGATATTGACCCCGGGACCGGATGGCATGCCGGGAGCGGTCAAAAAGGCGGAAGAACTGGTGTCAAGCACTCCCCATGCTTTTATGCCGCAGCAGTTCAAAAACCCTGCCAATCCTTTTATTCACCGCACTACGACCGGACCGGAAATCTGGCAGGATACCGACGGAGCCGTTGATATTCTGGTTTCGGGGGTCGGAACGGGCGGCACGATTACGGGGGCAGGTGAATATCTCAAGACCAGAAAGTCATCGATAAAGCTGATTGCGGTTGAGCCTGAAGCGTCTCCAGTGTTGAGTAAAGGGGAGCGGGGACCACATCCGATTCAGGGGATTGGAGCCGGCTTTAAGCCCGACGTTCTCAATCTGGAAATCGTTGATGAGATCATTACTGTCAGTAATGAAGAGTCAATAAGAACAACCCATCGTCTGGTACGGGAAGAAGGGATTTTGGCCGGTATCTCCTCCGGCGCCAATGTGGCCGCCGCCTTGAGGGTCGCTGCCCGGAAGGAAAACGAAGGGAAAATGATTGTGACGTTTATTTGCGACACCGGTGAGCGATATCTCTCGACTCCGACCTTTACAGAACTGGCTTGATTGCCTTTTAATCCTGTTTCAGAATAAAGCCTGTTTCAGAAATCTGTTTCAGTGGCACACAGAATAACGCGGAGAATTAAGTCCCTTTTCTCCATGGTCAATCTGGGCTTATATGTTATTGATTGATAACAACTTATAGGGGCATTACAGTCGCCAAATTCCTTCTAAATGGCACATCTGTTGCCTTATCTTATACCCAGAACGGACAACAGGACCTGGCATTCAGGGGCTTATTATTCTGTTGATACAGGGGGCGGGACGAACGGCAGTAGGTTCATACTCGCAAGAGTATCGTTTCAGGGAGGGATAGGGAATCCTGAGATGGTCCGGAAGATAAAACAGCTTCGCCGTGGCGAGGCTGTTTTTTTTGTGGCGATATCTTTTGATTAACCGGCGATATTGCATTATGTTGGGAAGATGATTAAGCGAAATTACCGGTTCGGTTTTTCCACTACTCTCGACTATACCGTTGATATTTTTGAGCAAATCGATATTTATGCCACAAGTGGGGTTTCATTTTTCTCAATTGGCGCTGACCGGGAGCACTCCGGCATCTTCAGAGATGAGTATTTCCAGGAAGTGCAGGAAAAGTCAATGGAGCGCGGCATTGAGATAATTTCGCTCCATGCCCCTTTTGGCGGCGACTATGACCTGGCGGCGACAGATAATGGCGCCCGACAGCGAGCGATTGATTTGACCCTGGAATTCGCGGAAAAAGCGGCCGAACATTCAATTTCATCGATGATAATTCACCCGCATCACTTTTTTGATGATTCCAAAGAAGCCTGCCTGGGTCGCTCGGCGGGAGCGGTAGAAAGAGTTCTGGCGGGGGCGCCGCTGGAGGTAAAGATTATTGTTGAGAATCTCCCTGACAGCCGCGGCTCCTGGATCTGCGGGCGGCTTCTCGATATCTTCGGTCCCTCACGGCTGGGATTCTGCTACGATAGTTCGCACGAAAATATGAGCGGGGAACCGTTTCATCTTCTGCGTCGCTATTACAACCGGATAGAGACGACTCATCTGTCGGACAATCTCGGTGTCAGAGATGACCACCTCCCGCCCGGCGAGGGGAAAATCGACTGGGAGAGTTTAGCGGAATTGATAAAGAAATCGGAGTTGCGCGATATACTATTTGAGGTCGGCACCGGCGAGCAACTATCCGAGCCGCCGAGAGTGGTAGTCAGAGGGACGCTCGAATTTGCCGAAAAATTGTTCAACAAATCCTGATGAAATATTATAGTGGAGCTGTATAATACAACAGACAGCGAAGAGTATCTTTTTACGGGAGAACAACTTTACTATGAAAAGCAGATTCAGAATCTCTAATATATGTAAGATGTCGGCGATGATGAAAGCAATCGTCTTCTTGATAACATATGTCGGGCTGACCGGCGGCGAAATGTCGCTGGCGCAGGTTGATTCCTCGCAATTCTACTCTCAAAAGGCGACCGAGTATTTTCAGCAGAAGAATTACAGTCAGGCGTTGCGGGCAGTTGACCGGGCGCTGGCTTTTTCCCCTGAGAATGCTGATTTCCTTGTCCAGCGGGGAATCATAAATGGGGCTTGGGGGCGCTATGAAGATGCGGTTAAAGACTTTTCTGTGGCGATAGCCCTGGACCAGACCATTACGGACGCCTACTACAGCCGGGGATTGGCGCGAGAACGGAGCGGGAAGATTGAGGAAGCGATTAACGACTACACGCTGACAATTTCGGTCGATTCGCAGTATGCTCCGGCGTATTATAATCGCGGGATTCTTCATTTCAACAAAGGGCTTTATGATTTAGCCATCAATGATTTTCTGGATGCGGTTCGCCTGAATCCAACCAACGCCCATGCTTTCCTGAATCTGGGACACGCCTATCGTCAGAAGAACAACGACGAGATGGCGGAACGGAATTATACGCGCGCCGCAGAACTGAATCCGTCATATGCCGAGGCATTTTACAGCCGGGGGCAGGTTCGTTACGACTTGAAGAAATATGCGGCGGCGGCCGAAGATTTCAAGCAAGCCTCTATCCTGAAACCTCAGATGGCAAACGCCTTTTATAATCTGGGGGCGACCTACGAGTGGATGAAGAAATATGACGATGCCCTGGCGGCGTTTCAGGATTACTTGAAACACGCTCCCAAAGAAGATTTTGAACGAATCGAATTCGTTCGGGAGAAGATGAAAGATATTGAGCGGAAGAAATCGGGGGTGCCCTCCGATGCCCCTCTGGCTCCGACCATCAAGCGTTAGCTATCCAGCCGCTCCTGTTTCAGCGCACCCGAAGACCCGCTATCTTGACAGCGCCCCGATGATATCCATCGGGGAATAGTCGTTCCAGTTCCTCGATGCTCAGGCGCAAAGATTCGCAAGTTTCGTATACGGTGGGAACCCGGTGGTTTTTCCGGAAAAATTCCCGCAGGAATCTGATAATCTGCCAGTGGCTTTCGTTAAGTTTTTCCGGCATTTTCATTTCGTACGCCTTGAAAAGGGCGTATTGCTCATCCCAGTCATGCGGGTCAACCAGAAAACCCCGCAGATCGACTTCGTAGGTCTTTTCGGCGGTCGTGCTCTCCCGGTCGGGTATCTCTCCTTCCGCTGGGAACCCTTCCATGTACCCTTCCCGGTAACTGATTCCGGCAAGCTTGCAGGCGCCGCGCAGATAGCCGGTCGGGAACAGCGCCTTCAATTCTTTCAGATGTATGCCATTCAATTTGCAGGTCTGATACACCAGGGGGCAGCGACCAATTTTCAAGTAGGTATCGCGGATGAAGTTGATTATACGCCAATGCTCGCCGGTCAGGCCCTGGGGAATTTGCAGTTTTGATGCCATCCCCTCGGCAAAGTTGGCATCCCATTGAGCAGGATTTAGAAGAAAACCGTCGTCATCGACTTTGTAATGCCTGTTGCGATACACCAACTCACCCATGGTCTCTCCCGGAATTCAGAGATTTATTGGATGTTACGATGAGCAAGCCGAGCGGCAGAATCAAGAAGATTCTTTGATGCAGTTAAGTTGTTAGCGGGCAGAGAATTGTCAAAATATATCTTTATAGGTTCTCTCAGTCCAGATTGAACTGTAACTGAATTTCGACTGGTCAGAGGCCATATTAAAGAATCGACGAAAGTCTTTCGCAGAGCTCGGCGAGGAAGGCTCTGTCTTCATCATCGAAATTCCCGGTCTTATGAGAATCAATATCGAGTTCCCCGACAACTTCGCCGTTACGAAATATCGGGAGGACAATTTCTGATTTAACAAAGGGGCTGCAGGAGAGATAGTTAGTCTCCAAGGTGACATCATCGACGACAAAAACTTCCTCGCTCTCAGCAGCCTGGCCACAGATACCTTTGCCGAAGGGAATCCTGACATGCTCGGTCGGAGCGCCGACAAAAGGACCCAGGACCAGCTCGCGGGGATGGTCCGGATTGACCAGATAAAACCCGACCCAGTCATTGTGCGGCAGTTGACGGTTAAGAACTTTGCAGATTTCGGCAAGTTTCTGGTCGCGGGCGCCGTTGCCCGCAAGGATATTGTCAATTTCCTGCCTGATGCCGGCGAAGAGCTTTTTTTTTGCGCTCATAGGTCAGACTCTCTCTATTCAGCGGTTGCTGTCTTCTGCAGGTCATCCCAGGCCTGAAAAGCCCGCCGCATATGAGGGATGACGATGGAGCCGCCGACAATCAAAGCAACCGAGGTGGCTTCCTCTATCTCTTCATTGGTGACTCCCTGCTGGTGACATTGGAGGAGATGATACAGAATGCAGTCATCGCATCGAAGAACCATCGATGCCACATACCCGAGAAGTTCCTTGGTCTTTGCCGGAAGGGCGCCATCCTTGTAAACCTGCCAGTCAATATTGTAGAAGCGCTTGATATTGGTGCCGGCATATTTCATAACGGTTTCGTTCAGCCGTTCCCGCTCCGCGCGGAACTCATCAATTCTTTCTATGCTCATATTCTCCGCCTTTCGCCCGTTTTCCGACCTTAAATAAGGAGAGCGGGAATATAGTCTCCCGCTCAGTAGAATTCAATCCCCTTTTCAGGCTGTCAACACCGATTCATTTTCTCTCGCCCAGGGCGCGGTCGAGCATGAGAAGTCCCTGGGGATGGTCATTGACCATTTTCAGCATCTCCACAACTTTGGACACATTAGACTCTTCCTCAACCTGCTCCTCCACAAACCAGTGCAGGAAGATATGGGTGGCGTGGTCCTTTTCCGCCATCGCCATATCGGTCAGATTGTGAATCAGCCCGGTGATTTTCTGCTCGTGCTTGTAAGCATCTTGAAAAGCTGCCAGAGGCGACGCCCAGTCAGTCTGCGGTTTCTCCAGGGCGCCGAGAACCACTTTCCCCTGCTGCTCATTGATATACTCGTAGAACTTCATGGCATGCCCTTTTTCCTCATCTGACTGTTTCATCATCCAGTTGGCGAAACCGTCAAGATTCCGTGAATGGAAGTAAGCCGCCATAGAGAGATAGAGATAGGACGAAAAATACTCTTCGCGCAACTGGTCGTTGAGCGCCTTTTGCATCTTGTCGCTAATCATGGTCTTATCCTTTCTGATTACACTTATTTAAGTTCAAAACTCGTTCTTTGTAGATAATTACTTAACCAATGCCGCCATGGCGTCGAGCACCGCCTTGTAATCCGGTTCGTGACTGCCCTCTTTCACGCGTTGAATATATCTTATGACACCCTTGCTGTCCACGACAAAAATGGTCCGGGCAAGGAGGTACAACTCTTTTATCAGAACACCATATGTTTTCCCGAAAGTGGCTTCTTTATAATCGGAAAGAGTCTTCACCCGGGTAACGCCGGCGGTGCCGCACCATCTCTTCTGCGCAAAGGGCAGGTCCATACTGATGGTCAGAATCATAACATCGTCACCAAGTTTCTCCGCTTCCTGATTGAAACGGCGCGTTTCGATATCGCAGGTGGAAGTATCCAGCGAGGTGACTACGGAGAGAATGACGGTCTTTCCGGCCAGAGAAGAGAGCTTGAACGATTTCATACCGTTGTCGGCCAGTTCAAACTCGGGAGCCTTATCGCCAATTTTGAGTTCGGGCCCTACCATGGTAAACGGTTTGCCGCCGAAGGTGAATTGCCCAGTTCTTTCTTGCATATCTTTTTCCTTTCTCAATTAATCACTGACTAAATTCTATGAACATTGATTTCTCTATCAACGCTTGCAACGCCCCCAAGGGGGTAATTGTTTCCGTCAAAATTCATATTTGGCTATCCCTGACCGGAGCCGACAGGTCGGCCTGGTAATCGGCGAAGATAATACGAGTTTTACCACTGTCATTGAGAACTCCGCCATTGTGGATAACTTTGATGCTGATTGGAAGCAATGTGAGGTTGACAAAGAAATTCAATTTGATTAATTTTGACATAAGTCAATGAATTGAGATTGATTCTATCTATTTTGCGGCGATTTATATCTGAGCAATAGTCTTTTTTACTTGTGGTGGCGGTGAAAATCGCCCGAAGGAGGTATCGTGTTGGGAACGAGAATGTACAATATTGGCGCGGCGGTGGTACTTCTGGCATTCTTCCTGATCGCAGTAATATCAGAAGTATCAGCCCAAGGTTCAAGCGGCGAGGCATGTATCACCTGTCACCGGACAATATCTCCGGGGATTGTGGGGCAATGGGAGAAATCGAAACATAGTACGGCGGGAGTTACCTGCATTGATTGCCATCAGGCCGGCAAGGATGATGTTGACGGTTTCCTGCATAATGGGGAGCGGATAGCGATTATCGTCTCACCCAAAGATTGCGCGCAATGCCACGAAAAAGAATACTCAGAACAGAAAGGTTCGCATCATGCCAAAGCGGCGCAGATTCTCGGCTCTCTTGATAATCTTCTGGGAGAAGTGGTTGGCGGCGAGCCGGCGGTGGCAGTAGGCTGCCGTCAATGTCACGGTTCCGTTGTAAAAGTCGACGCCAATGGCCGCCCGACGCCCGATACCTGGCCCAACACCGGTATGGGGCGAATCAATCCTGACGGTTCCTGGGGTTCCTGCTCCGCCTGCCACGCCCGGCACGAGTTTTCAGTCAAGCAGGCGCGTCAGCCGGAAGCCTGCGGCAAATGTCATCTCGGTCCCGACCATCCGCAAATTGAGGTATGGAACGAATCGAAGCATGGCGTTCTCTATCATGCCAATCGCGAAGAGATGAATCTTGACGCCAAACCGTGGCGCGCCGGAAAGGAATATTTCACTGGTCCTACTTGCGCTTCCTGCCATATGTCGGAAGCGGGAAAAGAAGGGGTAACGCATGATGTCGGGGAGAGAATCTCCTGGACGCTGCGGCCGCCGATTTCCGTCAAGTTGAATATGGTGGTTTATGAAGATGACTCCAAGGAAGATATCCTGGGAGATGCGCCGGCGCTGCCGAAAGCGGGCGAAATGCACAGCCTCTCCGAAGGGGAAAAGAAAGAAGTGAAGCAGACCCTATCATGGCAAGAGCGGCGGCAGAAGATGCAAAATGTCTGCACGCAGTGCCATGAGAAGACATTTGTGGAGGGGGCTTACGCCCAGTTTGATGACTTGGTGGTGCTGTACAACGATAAATTTGCCCGCCCCGGCAAAGCGATTATCGATGAACTCAAAGCGGCCGGCAAGATTACGCCGCCCGATTTTGACGACCCGATTGAATGGACCTGGTACGAGATTTGGCATCATGAGGGACGGCGGGCTCGTCACGGCGCCTCGATGCAGGGACCTGATTACGCCTGGTGGCACGGATTATATGATGTCGGAAAGCATTTTTACACTAAATTTATCCCGGAATTGAAAGAAGTCGCTGGCGAAGAGATGGCAAAAGAACTGATGGATAAATATCTTTATGAGATTCCGGGGCATCAGTGGCACCGCGACGGCATGGGCAAAGATGCGCTGGAGAAAATTAAGAAGTTCTATGAAAAACGGTACGGCGAATAACCGGCGATTTTGCTGTTGAAAAAGGCGCCGCCTTTTTCTATAATGCCGGACAACATGGGTAGTCATAGTTATAATTAGGGCGGAGGAATTTTGGACGAGATTAGAGATGATAGAAGAAATTTCCTGAACTGGCTGATTGGGGGAGGCTTGGTCGCCTTTCTCGGGTCGGTCTTCTATCCTGTTTATAAATATGTCATCCCTCCCCCGTCCGGAGAAGCGAATGTCTCGCAGGTAAAGCTTCCGTTCAAACTGAAGGAGCTTCAGGAAGATGAGAAGAAGTCGCGGATTTTCAAGTTCGGGCGAAATGTCGGCATCATCCTTTTAACTCCCGAGAATGAACTAAAAGCCTTTAATGCCGTCTGCACCCATCTTGACTGTACGGTGCAGTATCGCAAAGACCTCTCCATCATCTGGTGCGCCTGTCATAATGGTCGCTATGACCTGGAGGGGCGCAATATTTCGGGACCGCCGCCGCGACCGCTGACGGTTTATACGGTGCATGTCGACAATGCCACCGGCGACATCTTTGTCGCCGAGGCGAAGGGATAAACTTGGCCGAGAAAGTCGCCAGAGAGAACCGTCTTTTCCGCTGGGTCGATGAGCGTCTGCATATTCAGACGCTGGTCGATTATATGTCGCACAAGGTGGTGCCGCAGCATTCGCACTCCATCTGGTATTACTTCGGAGGCATTTCCCTCTTTTTCTTTGTAGTGCAGGTGGTGACGGGAATTCTGCTCTTGCTATATTACCGTCCCGGCGCCGATTCGGCTTACGAGTCGGTCAAATTTATTATTGCGGAAGTATCGTTCGGTTGGCTCATTCGCTCGATACATTCCTGGTCAGCCAATTTGATGATTCTGGCGGCTTTTATACATATGTTTTCGGTCTTCTTCACGCATGCCTATCGCAAGCCGCGCGAGATGACCTGGGTTACCGGGATATTTCTTCTGGCGCTGGCACTGGCTTTTGGGTTTTCCGGTTATCTTCTTCCCTGGAACGAATTGTCGTTCTTTGCCACGCGGGTCGGCACCGGTATGGCCGGCGCTATTCCGGGTGTGGGTGATTTTTTGATGAAGCTTATGCGCGGCGGCGAGGATGTAACCGGCGCCACTATCGGAAGATTTTTCGGTCTGCATGTCGCCGTTCTTCCGGGCATTTTCGCCGTGCTTTTGTCGCTGCATCTCTTTTTTATTCAGCGTCAGGGTATGTCGGAGCCGCTGGAGTGGGCATCAAATCCGCAACTGCAAAAATACCGCCCCTTCTTCCCTAATTTCATTATGAGGGAGCTTCTGGTCTGGCTTATTATGTTGAACCTGCTGGCGGTTCTGGCAGTCTTCTTCCCGGATGGTATCGGGGTGGTTCATTGGCCCCTGGGTCAGAAAGCAGACCCCTTTGCGCCGCCGCCGCCGGTTATCCGACCGGAATGGTATTTTATGTTCGCGTTCCAGGCGCTAAAGGTGCTCCCGGCGCATCTTTTCTTTATCGAAGGGGAACTGGCCGGCATCATAATACTTTCGGCGGGCGGCATTGTCTGGACTTTGATACCTTTTCTTGCCGGAAAATTTTCATCGGGAAAAAAACCAGCCCTGGTTATCGCCTTTGGGTGGGCGGTCTTGGCTTTTATTGTGATATTGACCATACTGGGATATATACTGGAATGAAAATGAAAGCCGGTTTCAGAAACATGCTGCTTTTTGTGTCACTCTGGTTGGCCATATTGACCGGTGTCGCTTCTGCCGCTGACCAGTGTCTGGAATGCCACAGTTCCTGGGAGGAAGGCGCTGACGCCCCCTCGGCCCAGTTTCAGCATGATATTCACAGCAAGGCGGGACTTAGCTGCGCGTCCTGCCATGGCGGTGACCCGACTCTCGACGATATGGATGCCGTCCGCAATAGCAAAGGGTACAAAGGTGTTCCCGGAGCCAAGGAGGTCAATCAGTTTTGCGCCTCCTGTCACAGCAACCCGGCATATATGGTAAAATTCAATCCTTCCCTCCCGACCGACCAGTTAGACAAGTATAAGACTTCGGTTCACGGCAAGCGGCTCTTTGAGCAGGGAGACACCAAAGTGGCAACCTGCATTTCCTGCCATACGGCGCACAGCATCCAACCGGCATCAGAGCCGACCTCATCGGTGTACCCCGTGAATATTCCGAAAACCTGCGCGAAGTGTCATGCCGACGTCAATTACATGAGCGGCTACGGCATTCCGACCGACCAGCATGAGAAATATATACAGTCAGTTCACGGGAAGGCGCTCCTGGAGAAGAAAGATATCAGCGCGCCGGCCTGCAATGACTGTCACGGCAACCATGGCGCCACCCCGCCCGGAGTGACATCGTTGTCGGCCGTTTGTGGATTGTGCCATGCCTTGATCGCCGATAACTTTGCCAAGTCGCCGCACAAAGTGGCATTTGACGCCATGGGATATCCCGAATGTGAAACCTGTCATTCCAACCATCTTATCGAAAAACCGAAGATGCACTGGGTTGGCGTTTCTGATTCATCACTCTGCGTGCAGTGCCATGCCCCGGATGACGGCACCGGCGGTTATGACGCCGCTGCCAAAATATATGAAACGCTGGTTAATATTAATTCCATTTATGGCGCTGCTCTGGCCAAAATAGATACCGCCGATCTAAAAGGGATGCTGGTGACTGATGAGCGTTTTGCGCTAAATGAGGTCAAGCAGGCGATTATCCAGACCGGCACGGCAGTTCATACTTTTGACCCGGAAGCGGTCTCTCAAATTGCCAGTCCAGGAATAACTTCCGCCCAGAATATCACGCGACAGGGGGAAAAGAAGATTGAGGAATATTATTTCCGGCGCAAAGGGCTCGGCATCGCCACACTTCTTATCACTATTCTTGTTATCGCCATCTATCTTCGAATAAAATCAATTGAAAAATAACTGTTTTTGTGTAGATTAACCCCCGCTGTGATTTATTAAGGCACTTTTTGCGAGGTTAACTATGCGCGATATAAAACTGCCCCGTTTGGTATATAACTGGCTCAGCACCGCGGGAGTATTCATAGCTGTCATTGCGGCGCTTCTAATGCTGATACTTCTCGGCATCGCCGCCAACCGCGAGGATACCAATCCCTATTTCGGGATGTTTCTCTATATGGTCCTCCCGCCGATACTCCTTTTCGGATTGATTTTGATTCCGATAGGAATGTTCCGCACCTGGCGGAGATGGAAACGAGAGGGACAGGAGTCGGTGCCCAAGTGGCCCTATATTGATTTGAACAAGCGCAGTCATCGCAATGCCACATTCATTTTTTTCTTTGGCACCATAATATTCTTGTCATTGAGCGCGGTGGGGAGTTATGAAGCCTATCACTATAGCGAATCGGTCACCTTTTGCGGGAAGACCTGCCATTCGGTGATGAAACCGGAATATGTAGCGTATCAAAACTCGCCCCATGCCCGAGTCGCCTGTACTGCCTGTCATGTCGGTCCCGGCGCCGGGTGGTATGCCAAGTCGAAGCTGTCGGGCGCTTATCAGGTTTACGCGACGGCGGCAAACAAATATCCCCGGCCTATTCCGACACCGATTAAGAATCTTCGCCCGGCCCAGGAAACCTGTGAGCAGTGTCATTGGCCCGGAAAATTTTTCGGAGCGCAGCAGCGGCAGTTTAATCATTACATGTATGACAGCGCCAATACTCCCTGGCCCATAAATATGCTGATTAAGACCGGCGGCGGTGACCCCAAGACGGGACAGACGGCCGGCATTCACTGGCATATGAATATCGGCGTCAGAGTGGAATATATCGCCCGCGATGAGCGCCGTCAGGAAATCCCCTGGGTGCGGATTACCGATCTACAGACGGGGCGGGTCACGACCTACCAGGATTCACAGAACCCTCTCTCCGAAGATGAGATTGCCAGTTCGGAGAAGCGGATAATGGACTGTATGGATTGCCATAATCGTCCCAGCCATGTCTATAATTCTCCGGACCATATGATAGACTTAGCCGTCCTGACCGGCAGAATCGACCGGGAGCTTCCCGACGCCAAACGGGTGGCGGTGGAGGCGATGGCGGCGACATATGAAACAGAGGAAGAGGGGCTTCAGAAAATAGCCAATTATATCACCGATTACTACCGCAAGAGCTATCCGGAATTGTATCAGCAGAAGCGGGTGCGGGTTGACGAAGCGGTGCTTGCCACGCAAGAGGCATTTGCGCAGAATATTTTCCCGGAGATGAAAGTCCGCTGGGAAGGGTATCCCAACAATATCGGTCATTTTATCGACCCGGGTTGTATGCGCTGCCACGCCGGCAATCATGCCAGCGAAGATGGTTTGACCATCACCCGTGACTGCAACGCCTGCCATACCATTCTTTCACAGGGAAGCGGCGAACGGGCCCAAATGGCAACCACGCAGCAAGGGCTGGAATTTGTCCATCCTGACGAAGTGACCGGCGAAGCCTGGAAAGAGATGGGCTGCTACGAATGCCATACCGGTGTCGCGCCGTGATGTCTAATCGGCTGTGATGAAACAGGTTTGCTCTGTCAGGCCGAAGCCTGGCACACGGCAATGTGTAAATAAGAGGAAATTGCTATCCCCGTTTGCGGCGAAGGACTTTGCGAACGGTACTGAGAAGCGCCATATTATGAAACGGCTTGCTGAAGTAGCCATCGGCGCCAGCCGCTATGGTATCGTGCGTTGAGTAATTGCCGGGATAACCGGTGATAAGTATGACCGGAATATCGGGGTATTGGGTCTTTACGCTGCCGAGAAGGTCAAGGCCCGACATTCCCGGCATCATAATGTCGGTGACAACCAGGTCGATTTTTTGATTTTTTATTAAACCCATGGCTTCATCCCCGCGGGAGGCCGTTACTACCCGGAACCGTTCCATTTCCAGGATCTGTTGAAGAATATCGCGAATCCCTTCTTCATCGTCCACCACCAGGATTCGCGGCGCCCCTTGTGTAAGAAGCTGCCGGACACGGGCGATAAATTTCTCCGACTCGATAGGAAGCGCCATGATATCGGTAGCGCCAGATTGAATGGCGGCCTGGACCGATTCGGCGGTCCATTTTTTTGACGTTACAACAATGGGAAGCCAGAAGAACCGCTCCAACCGTTTTAGATACTCGGCAAAAGTCTGTCCGTGGGCGTTTTTGACGGAGGCATCCACAAAAATGATTTCGATTTGGGGGTCGGACTCAATGCGATTAAGTCCCTCGTTAAAGGAGTGCGCCAGAGTGGTTGAAACAGTGCGACATTCGCTCAAAAGAGCTTCAATTTCCACCGCGGTCTGGTCAGCCGGCTGAACCAAAAGTGCTTTCATCAAAATTCCCGATATATTTAAACCTTTTCTTCTATATATCGGAAATTTTATGAAAACCTTTCCAATTTAGTTCGCAGGCTGTCATAATAAGCAGAATAGATTTTCTCAATCGAGAGGTTTATGAGGTCATTTATCTTCAAGAAACTGCCGCCGACTCTTCCAATCGCGGCTATCGGCAAGCCCGCTCCGGCAAAATGGTCAACCAGCATTTCGCCATTTGCCTCAGAAGTAGTGATTATTATGCGGGATTGGGTTTCGCCAAAAAGAAGAGCATCGGGGCGAAGATTGTCGTCAAGAAAGACCTGGGCGCCAATCATCTTTTCCCGATGGGAGATTGCCCCTTCCGCAAGAGCGACCGCCAGCCCACCATCGGCGCAGTCGTGAGCCGATTTTACCCACCCGGCCTTGATGGCGGCAAGGACCGCATCCTGAAGTGATTTCTCGTAAGCGAGGTTTAACTCCGGCACCGGGCCTATATTTTTGCCGAAAATGGTGTGGAGATATTCCGAAGCGCCCAGTTCCTCGCGGTTTTCGCCGACCAGAAAAATAAGGTCGCCTTCATCTTTGAACCACTGGGTAATGATTTGGGAAATATCATCAATGATGCCGAGCATCCCAATTACCGGCGTCGGGAAGACGGCGTGGTCCGGGTCTTCATTGTAGAAGCTAACATTTCCGCCGGTGACAGGGGTGCCAAAAACCAGGCAGGCTTCCCCCATTCCGGCAATCGCTTCGGCGAAGCCATAATAGATTTCCGGTTTATAAGGATTTCCGAAATTGAGGCAGTTGGTTATAGCAACCGGTCGGGCGCCGGAGCAGACCACATTGCGGGCGGCCTCAGCCACCGCCTGCTGCGCGCCCAGACGAGGATTGAGATAGCAGTAACGGCCGTTGCAGTCGGTGGTCAAAGCAATCGCCTTCCTCGTTTTGCGTATCCGCAGGACCGCGGCATCAGAACCGGGACCAACCGCCGTGTTGGTGCGGACCATGGAATCATACTGGTTATAAACCCAATCCTTGTTGCAGATATTAGGTGAAGCAAGCAGTCTCAGAAGGTCTTTATTCCAGTCGCGATTGAGAGGAAATTCCGCCAGATTTAGATGCGACAGTTGCTCGATATATTCCGGCTTTTTGGTCTCTCTCTTATAGACCGGAGCGCCCCCCCCTAATACCAGCGATTCCGACGGGATTTCGGCAACGGTCTCGCCGTCTAGCCGGACACGGAATATCCCGCTGTTATTGGTCTCGCCGATTATGGTGGAATTCAGTTCCCACTTCCGGAAAATCTCCTCCACTTCTTTTTCTTTCCCTCTCTTTACACAGACCAGCATCCGCTCCTGCGATTCCGAAAGAAGAATCTCGTACGGAGTCATCCCCGGCTCCCGCACCGGCACTTTTTCAATGTCAATGGTTACGCCAGAATTGCCGCGGGCAGACATTTCGGAGCAGCTGCAGGTAATGCCAGCCGCGCCCATATCCTGAATGCCGATTGCCAGCCCTTTGTCAATCACCTCCAACGTCGCTTCGAGGAGAAGTTTCTCGGTGAAAGGGTCACCGATCTGGACGGATGGTCTTTTCGCTTCTGACTTTTCGGAAATCTCTTCCGAGGCGAAAGTAGCGCCATGGATGCCGTCACGTCCGGTCTTGGAGCCGACAATCATCACCGGATTCCCCTCCCCTTTAATCACGGCGGAAATCATTTTATCGGTCTTAACGATACCAGCCGCCATGGCATTGACCAGCGGATTGCCGGTATATGCCTCGTCGAAATAAGTTTCGCCAGCCACGGTCGGCACCCCGAAGGAGTTGCCATAATCGCCAATACCGCGTACGACACCATCCACCAGGTAGCGGACACGGGGGTTCTCGGGGGAGCCGAAGCGAAGTGAATTGAGAGAGGCGATAGGGCGCGCCCCCATGGTGAAAATATCTCGTAATATCCCGCCGACTCCGGTAGCGGCGCCTTGATACGGCTCCACCGCCGAAGGATGATTATGGGATTCAATTTTGAAGACGACCGCCAGCCCATCGCCGATATCAACGGCTCCGGCGTTTTCTTCGCCCGCTTTTGCCAGGAGACAGTCACCGTCACGGGGAAGAGTTTTCAACAAAGCAATAGAGTTCTTGTAGGAGCAATGCTCCGACCACATAACGGAGAATATTCCCAGTTCCGTGTAGTTTGGCTCCCGCCCCAGTATCTTTATTATCATCTTATATTCGTCATCCGACAACCCGTGGTCTTTAACCATTTGCGGGGTAACTTTTGGCTGTATCATCAAATCCTCCGGCAATTGAAAAGGCGAATATAGCGACTGGCAATTAGGGTGTCAATCGGAGATTACCTGTTGAGTTTGCCGCTTCAGGAAACTATAATAACATTATGCAATTGTCAGGCAAAGTGGAGGAGTATATCCGCCGATTCGGGCTTATTGAGAGAGGCGACAAGGTCTTGATTGCCTTTTCCGGCGGACCTGATTCAACGGCGCTGCTTTATCTTCTCCGGCAACTTTCGACAAGGATGAAATTTCAGCTTTGCGCCGTATATGTAAATCATCAGATTCGTCCCCGTGCCGCAATGCGAGAGTTGCGGCATGGCGCCGCGCTCTGCCGGCGGCTGGGAGTTCCCTTTGTGGGGGCCGATTGTGATGTCCCCCGATATGCCAGGGAAAACTCGCTGTCGCTGGAAGAAGCGGCGCGGGAGGCGCGCTATGCGATTCTGGAAGAGATAGCGCGATCGGAAAAATGCAACAAAATCGCCCTGGGGCATCATGCTGATGATATCATTGAGACAATCCTTTTTCGATTGCTGCGCGGAACAGGTCCCCAGGGACTGCATCCGATGAGACCGCAAAACGGAAAATATATCCGACCGCTATTGGAAGTTGAACGGCGTGAGATTGAGGCATTCCTCAGGCGCAGTAAGATTAGTTACTTATTGGACCGCACTAACTTTGAGTCCGAATATAGCCGTAACTATATAAGAAATAAGGTGTTACCAGTAATTGAAAGGCGCTTTGGGGTGGGGTATCGGAAGGCCATTAGACAATTTGCAGAAATTGCAGTCAAACAGGACCGGTTTCTTTTAAGAATGGCTCAGACGGAATGGCACCGGATAGCTCAAATTACACCTGGCGGGAAAATACTGCTTGATTTGAATAAATTAAGGGTATATGATGAGTCGCTGAGGGATCGTGTCTTGAAAATAGCCATGGAGAAGATGATGCGTCAGGCCGGGGCGGGGAGTTCGGCAGAAATCGCCGCCATCAATAAGATAATATTGGGCAACAAGTTAGCTGTTTCGCTGAAGCGGGGCGTAAGAGCCACAAAAGAGCGCGAATGGCTGGTTTTTTCCGCTCCAATGGCTCAAATAAAGGGCATTTCGCTTGAGATTGGCTCCAGAAGCAAAATCCCCGGGTATCGCCTGGAATTCTACTGCAGAATAATTCCCAAGAAGGCGGCAAAAATGCGATTGCAAAAGGGGGGAGCGAAGATAAATATCGACTATGACAAGATTGTCCTGCCGCTTCAAGTCAGACATCTTCGCCCCGGCGACAGTTTTCAGCCACTGGGATTGAATGGGACCAAGAAGGTCGGCGATTTTCTGACCGACTGGAAAGTGCCCCGCTATTTGCGCGACGAGCTACTGGTGGTAACCGATGCGCGCGGGATTGTCTGGGTCGCGGAATATCAAATCGACAACAAATATAAGATAGATAAAGAGACAAGGAAGGTGCTGCAAATTGAAATCATCAGAAGTATGGGTGAAGGACACACGCAAGTTTGAACTGCTCTATCCGCAGGATAAGATTGCCCAGCGGATAAAGGAGCTGGGCCAGCAGATATCGCATGACTACGCCGAACGGGACCCGATTATTATTGGAGTGCTGAAAGGATGTGTCATTTTTCTTGCCGACCTCATTCGCAATATCTCCATACCGGTGGAGCTGGAGTTTATATCGGCTTCCAGTTACAATGAGCATCTGCGCTCCAACGACGAGGTGCTGATGACTGGAGGACCGAAGGTATCGATTTCGGGCCGGGATATTCTGCTGGTGGAGGGAGTGGTTGATTCCGGGCAGACCGTTCGGGCGATTATTGACCGTCTCAGATTCCTGGAACCGGCCTCTATTGCGGTTGTTACATTGCTTGATAAGCCGGGATGCCGGAAAGTAGAGGTTGAAATAGCCTATAGAGGATTTGAGACCGGCAATGATTTTGTAATCGGTTTTGGATTGGATGCGGCGCAGCGGTACCGTAATCTCCCCTTCATAGGCCGGGTCATAGAATAGATTCCCATAATAATTTCCGGGCCATTCTGACGATAAATGTGTATATTACTGGTAAGGATTTGTTGCAATGAATAGTGCCGAAGATAAAGACAGATTTTCCTCTCAAAATCCCAAAAGGCCCGGACGCCCCTCCAAAGAGGACCCGGATGGAAGAGATTCTTTTTCCTGGAAAGGTTCCGCCAAGTCGCTGGCATTCTGGCTGGTAATTATACTGGCATTCATTCTGATTTACAGCGTTTACAGTTCCTCCAGCAAAGATGTGGCGGAAATCAGCTACAGTGAATTCCTGAAGCAACTGGAGA
>JBFMEF010000104.1 GCA_040753495.1 Candidatus Zixiibacteriota bacterium | reverse complement strand
GGCCTGTCAATAAGAGCTTTTCAAAGGACGCAATATCAAGTCTCTCAACCGATATCGCAAGGTGCTAACTCATCCTTAACAGAAGCGTTTCATCAACACAACTATTCCCTGGACATCAACAAAATAAACAATTCCTCCAATCTGTCAAGAAAAATCTAATAAAAAACCAAAATACTACGGCAAATAGTAGCAATATCCGGGGAAGCCAAGGGGAGATTATCTCCCCCTCCCCAAACCATCCGACCTGACCCGACCAAGAAAACTATCCCAGCGTTGAGACCGGGACGAGCCAGAAGACCGATACCGCACGCCATCATCAAATGAGATATCAGACATCTCGCCAACCGCACCTATCATCTATAGACAAACAACTCGCCACAAAACAAACAACCCGGAAACAGCGCTTGATTGTGAACCTGTTCACAATCTCAGGCCGCCACAAGAAACTCAAAAACCAACCACCTCACCAAGATTGTGAAAAAAGGTGCAAGGAACAGAGCCTGTCGGCTCTCTGGCACTGAACTACTGAGCAGTGCTAAAATGTGCAGGTTAAGCGAGACGAAATAAGATACAGGCGGGCGTCATCAGCGGCAATTTCATGCCACTCCCACTCGCCGGAAAAGAGGAGCTCAAAAGACAGGGCGCGCCAGATTTTGAGGTTGCCGATGAGGCTGAGACGGTCATACCAGAAATCGGAGTAGAACTCGGGCCGGTTGGTGTAATGCCGTTTTCCCAGCTGGTTTTCAAGTATCAGAAAGAGGCGCTCGGCGCCGTAATAGTCAGCCCCGGCGGAGAGGCCGGCCTCGATAAAATCATCGTCGTCATAATCGGTGCGGACTGAAAAGAACTCCGCTTTGGGACCGGTCGAAAGGGTCAGCGAGCCAAGTTCCTTTTCCAGAACCAGGGCGGGACGAAGCCGGTAATAATCATTACTAAAGTAGTCTTCTATCTCAAAATTGAAATATTCGAATATCCCGGAAGGGCGCAAGAACAGGGTTGTCCCCAGAGGAATCCGGGCGTAGAAGTCGCCGGAGTAAAACAGGTAGTTATCGCGGTCATCATCCCAGTTATATTTTTTCCATTCCAAGCCAACCTGTGCCGATAAGAAAACTCTTCCCAGGCTCCCCAGGTAGTTTCCGCTCCCCCGCCAGATGAAATAGTCGAGAACCGCCGAATCGCGAACTGTCCGTTTTTCAATGCCGCCAGTAACAGACCAGGTGTCGAAACGGCGGTTGGAGATGTTGACCGTCAAATCGCCTCCGAAGCGGGTGTAGTCATAAAGGAGGCCTCCGGTGGAGTCGAACGAGACCGTTTCGCCGAAAATGCGGGTTTTGGATTCGACCTTATCCGACCAGTTCTGTCGCCAGGCGAGACGGCCGTCGGCAACCAGGAACTCCTCCCCGGCTTCTGAAGCGCCATCGATGCGGTTCTTCCGCTCAAAGTGGAAATCAGATTCCAGGCGGTTGCGGCTCCCGCTGACGGTAAAATGTCCCCAGCCGAGCGCCCGGTAGATATCGGGGGTCTGTTCCCAGCCGATTTCGAGGTTTTGGCGACCGCCGTTATCGGGATGGTATTTGAGATATAAGAGCCCCTTTTTGTCATCGAGATAGTCTCTCTTTAGCAGGGCGATGTTGATGGTGGAATCGGGGTCGTAGCGGGCGGAGTCGAGATAATATTCCTGGGAAATGAAGTCGTAGCCGACACCGGCGCGGAAAGTAAAATTGCCGGGGTTTTCAGCCTGGAGTTCCCCGGCAATCAAGCCAGTGCAAAAAAGGATGAGCGCTAATCTACATCTCATCGATAGCAATCAGATTCCAATCATCTGGCGGGCTTTCTGAAGATTCATTTGAGCCGCCTTAAGGTTGGCGGCGCAGGCTTCCGAGTCCCCGCTGTCACAGTGCCGTTCCGCTTCTGCCAAATGCCGCATTGCCGATTCAAACAACCGGATCGCCGCGTTATTGCCGCTGTTACGGATTTCATTAGAGATATGCTCCGCCTCCCGCCGCACGTTTTGAATCATCGGCTTCAGATTCTCGGCATCGCCACAGGTCTGGACAATCTGGCGAATCATCTGCTGAACCGCCTTAAGATACCCTTCTGCCTTCTCAGTATCTCCCGCCAAATGGGACTGCCGGGCTTCGGCGAACTGTTCGCGAGCGCGCAGCGCCAACGGCGTCATTGCCTGATTCTGGCACTGCCGGGCGATCTGCTCCGCTTGCTCCAGGCGCTGCTCAGTTTGACGGAACTGGTTTTCGAGACGATTTCTTTCACCGGCTCTCCCCTGCAGTCTTTCGAGAATATTCAGCAGGGTCCGTTCCGCCTGTCGGGACAGACGAAGGGCGGGGCGATAGTTCTGGTTGCGGTAGAATTCCCAGGCGCGCAGTTGATTGTCGCGGGCGGTGTCGAAGAGGGCGGCCAGGGCCCGTCCCGGCTCTTCCGGCATCTCCTCGCGAACCCGGTTCTGCAGGTCATCGGTTTTCTCCAGTTGCCGCAGGACGAGATTCTCGTTTTCCTCTCCCTGACGGACAAAACGCTCGCCGGCCTGCCTGATGGCGGCCACAGCCTGCCAGGCGCGCTCCCGCGCCTGTACGGTCGCTTTGATGCCTTCCAGATACATATGTCCCTGCCCAAAGG
>JBFMEF010000103.1 GCA_040753495.1 Candidatus Zixiibacteriota bacterium | reverse complement strand
CAGCCGCTTCGCGAAAGCAATCTGTCGACCGAGTCGAAAAAGAAATTATCCTGCCTAAAGACTTTCTTCTCCCCCGGAAAGAAGGCAAGTAGTTTCTGGTAATTCACTTCGAGGGCGAGGTCAATCTTTATTTCCGTTTCCTGAGAGAACATGCCAAACTTGCTGAAATTCAGAAGGGCGGTTCAGAAGAACCGCCCTCAGTTCAAAATTGTCCCGTCTATTTCTTAAATCGCCGAGGAGAACGGGCTTCCCATTCCACTACAATCGGACTGGCGACAAAAATGGAGCTATAGGTTCCAATTATCACCCCGAGAATAAGAGCAATGGCGAAATTGCGCAGTGTCTCGCCGCCCAAAAAGACCATTACCACCACCACGACCACGGTAGTGGAGGTGTTGATAGTGCGGGAAAGAGTTTCATTGATGGAGCGGTTGACACAGAAGATGAACTCGGTTTTGGCGCGGAATTTCCTCAGGTTCTCCCGAATGCGGTCATAGACCACGACCTTATCGGTAAGGGAGTATCCGGCCAGGGTCAGCAGGGCGGAAAGGGTGAGAAGGTCGAATTCCAATCCGAGGAGGTAGAATATACCAACCACGGCCAGGACGTCGTGTGTGGTGGCGACGGTGGCGGCGACACCGGAGCGGAAATCGAATCGCAGTGCAATATAAATCAGGATTCCTATAAGGGAGACCAGGATTGCCCAGCCGGCGTCACGGCGCAATTTTTCGCCGACGGCCGGTCCGATGACGCTTTCGGAATCGAGAGTGAACTGGTTGCCGGAGAACTGTGTGCCGAGAATTTCTTCAATCCGCTTGGCGCGCTGGCTCCCTTCGGCATCGGTGCCGGGGCGCTTGGTCTTGATTATGAACGCGTTGGGAAAGCTGAAGTCTTTGACTTCATTGACCTGGGCGTCGGGAAACTCGGTGCGGATGGCATCGCGAAGCTGGTCGATGCCGACCGGCTGCAAAAAATGGCCCTGGACCATGACCCCGCCGGCGAAATCGATACCGATATTAGCCTTGCCCAGGGAGACCATGATGAAGCCGATGATGCCGACCACCACCAGCAGCGCCGAGACCAGGAAGGATATTTTTCTCTTCCCGATGAAATCTATATTTGGTACGCCAATTAATGAAAACATATTCGCCTCGCCTGCTATATGCTCAAGGTTTGTTTATGTTTACGCATATCGAAAATCAACTTGGTGATTACGTATGCGGTGAACAGCGAAATCAACACACCCCAGAAGAGCGACACGGCAAAGCCGCGGATGGAGCCGGCGCCGATAATATACAGAGCGGCGGCGGTAATCAGGGTGGTGACATGACCGTCGAGAATCGCCGCCCAGGCGCGGTGATAGCCGGCATCAATCGACGCCCGCACCGTCTTGCCCGAGCGCAGCTCTTCTCTTATTCGCTCGAATATAAGGATATTGGCGTCCACCGACATACCGATGGTCAGGATGATACCGGCGATACCGGGCATGGTTAAAGTCGCCTCGAGCGCCGCCATTATCGACAGCAGAAAGAAAAGGTTGAAGATAAGACCGATGTCGGCAATGAGACCGGAGAGGCGATAGTAAAAGGCGATATAAGCCAGAACCAGAAACAGTCCCACTATGGCGGAGTAGAATCCTTTTCTGATTGTGTCGGAACCGAGAGTGGCGCCGACCACGTTCTTGGCAATAATCTCCATCGGGGCAGGTAATGCGCCCGCTTTCAAAACCACTTCCAGATTCTGGGCGTCCTTAATGGTCGCGGAGCTTCCCATGGTAATCTGCCCTTCATTGCGGATGCGGGAGTTGATAAAGGGGGCCGATTCCACTTTGTTGTCAATGACAATCGCCAGCGGCTTATCGATATTGGCGCCGGTCAGACGGGCAAAAGCGGCGGAGGCTTCGCCGGAAAGACGGAAATCAACCGTGTTCTCCTGATACTGCCCTTTCCCCAGTTTGATTCTCTCCAGATGCTTACCTAAAAATTGCACCCGGCTTTTGAGAATATAGAGTTTATAGACTTCCTGAGCCGCCACAATCTCCGGGCGAGTTGACCAGGCAAACTGCACATCTTCCGGTATCATCCGTTTCACTTCCGGCCTTTCCAGCATCTTTTCCACGGAGCGACGGTCCCTTGCTGCTACTACATATCCGGGCCACTGGGTATTGTTGGAGGAATTAAATAAGAAGGGGTCGAGATAAAGAGTGAACGGTCTATCCCCTTCGGTGATATCCAGGGTATCTTCTCCCAAAATATCGGCAAAGATATCTTTGGCGGCGGTATCGGCGGCGCTGGTATCAGGGGCGGCAGTTTCGGTCGTAGCGGTAGTGGTTTCATCGGAAGAGGCCGCTTTCTCAGCCTTGTTAATTTCCGCCATCACCGAATCGATTCTCTGCAGAATCAGGTTGGCGTTATCCTGTGTTTCGAGCAGTTTAAATTCCAGCTGGGCCGTCTGGCCGATAAGCTCTTCGGCCCGGGCGGCATCGGTATAACCGGGGAGGTCAACAATAATCCGGTCGTCCCCCTGCCGCTGGATAACCGGCTCGGCGACGCCGATAAAGTCAACGCGGTTGCGAATAATCTGAATGGCGCGGTCCACGGCGTCGGCTCTGGCTGACGGTTCAATTTTTTCCAGCATCACCCGCAGGACGATATGAACGCCCCCCTGCAGGTCCAGACCGAGGCGCATCGCTTTTCTCTGAAGTTCCTGAACGGAACCGGGTTTCTGCATCTCCATTCTCTCCTTGTCAGCCGCGTCGAGCGTCCAGTAGCGGAGAGTATTCCAGAACCCGATGAAGGCAAGGACGATAAGCCCTATCGTCAGCACTAATCGCCAGGTTTGTCCTTTCATATAAAATACCCTTAATAAAAATTAATAGTAATGTTTTCGAATTAATGTTTAAGTGATAGTAAAGAGAAAGAAAAGAGGACTACATCGTACCGGATGGTTTGGCGCCAACCAGCGTAAACTCCGAGGCTTTTTCGGGGGAAATCACCGCGGCGGTAGTCAGGAGGTCATTATAGGCAAAATCAAATTTCAGGGAAAAGCGAAGCAGCTCGGCGCGGGTATCGGGGCGGCTGGTGTCGATATTGTTTCCCCCGATAACGGCCGGCATATTCAGATATACCGCTGTCCCCTCTTCCGGAGCGTCCCCGGAGGTCATGCCAAAATTGCCCCACAGTGGGGCGGCAGCATTCAGGGACTCCGAAGATTGGGAGGCGCCGGCCTGCCCGGCATCGCCGCCTAAGATCGGGCAAAGCAGCAATAACTGAAGGAATAGAAAAATCGGCAGCAACCCTCGGGTTTTGCCGAAAATAGAAAAGAATTTTATCCCGGTCGGATTTTTCATAAAAATTTCCTTACAATATATCGGTAATTGGCTGATTGTCAATTTCAAACTGCATTCTCGCCTTGACAGCGCCATCCTTTTCCAATAGGTTAAGACCTTCGATTAATTAGGGTTACCAGACCGAGGTCAAAACGTATAAGTCAGAAATGATGTCCTTATTTTGAACAATTAGAGGAAAATTATGAAGCCTTATCATGCTGTCTTTCGTCTCCTGACAGTTTCCGTCAGCGGCGCCGCCATCATTACCCTTCTGCTCACGCAGGCTCTTTTCGGGCAGGAGGAGAAGGTAAAAAGATATTTTCTGGACAACGGGATGGAGATAATCCTTAAAGAGAACCATGCCTCGCCGATGATAACGTCGCTTGTCTTTGTCAAATCAGGCAGCAAGTATGAATCAGTCTATAACAACGGCGCCACCCATTTTCTTGAGCATCTCCTGTTCAATGGCACCGCCACCAATACCCAGGAGCAATTGTCCCGGGGGATAGAACGTCTGGGGGGATATATGAACGCCTTTACCCGAAAGGAGTTCACCGCCTATCTGGTGCTGATGCCGAAGGACTATATCAACTACGGAATGGCGACTCAGGCGGATATGCTCTTTAACTCTATCTTCCCGGAGCAAAAATTCCCCAAGGAGCGGAAAATCGTAATCGAGGAGATGAAGAAGGATAATGACGCGGAAGGGACGGTCGCGGAGAATTATTTTGCCAAAAAAAGCCTCGCGGGAACCCCGTACGCTCGTCCCGTTATCGGTTACGAATCGATTATCGCCAATATTCCGCGGGAGGCGGTTATCGATTACTGGAAGCGGTTTTACGGGCCGAACAATATGACGGCGCTTATTATCGGCGATTTTGAAACGGCTCAGATGGAAGTGATGGTGCAGTCTATATTCGGCAAGTTCCCCAAAGCCGACCTGCCGCCGGCGCCGGTTATAACTGTCCCTCCCATTAGCGGCAAACAGGTATTCAAGACCGCAGCCAAAACGAAGTCATCATATATCAATTATTCTATCGAAGCCCCCCGCTATACCGATTCGGCATATTTTGCCATGGCGCTTCTGCAGGATTATCTCTCCGATGAGGAAAACTCGCCGCTTATTCGGGCGCTGACGTCCGGCGGCGAAATGCTGGCAACATCGGTCTCGGCATATATTGATACCAAAGAAGAATTCTCCCGCTTGGTTATCGAAATCATCACCGAGAAACCGGAAAAAGCCGACAGCATGATGGCTCTGACCGATGCGGTGCTGGAAAGCCTCGGAGACAATCCGCCTTCGGAAGAGCTGCTGAACGGCTATAAAGTCAGCCGGCGGTGCGAAGAAATCTATATGTCCGAGAAACTTCATTACTATGGCTTTACAGTGGCGCCGCTTATGGCTATTACCGGCTGGGATTTTTTCCGGCAATTTCAGAATCGTATCGATTCGGTGACAGCGGCAGAGATTGCAGCGGCATGTCAGAAATATTTCTCGCCGATAAACTATGTCGCCACGGTCGTCACTCCGGCGTCGTCCGACACCGAGGCTGTGTATCAAGCAGCTGGGCCGACCGATGAAGAACTGCTGGCGCACTTTCGGGCAAATCCGCCTCAGATTCATGACCTCAATCTCGGCAAGAAATTCAAGATGCCGGAAGTGCGGGCTCTCTCCGAAGAAGAAAAGCGATACGCCCGCTATGCCCGCCAGATTTTTGACAACGGCCTGACGGTAATAGTCAAATCGAACCCCGACAGCCGGGTATTCGCCCTCAATGTCATCGGAAAGAACCGCAGCGCCACCGAGCCGGAGGGGAAAGAAGGAATTACTGACTTTGTCAACCGACTGATTGAAAAGGGTACCACCTCCCGAAACGCCGAGCAACTCTCGCAGGAACTTGCCTCTATTGGCGCCAAGGTTACCCTCTACGACAATCCCTGGATACCGTATGACGACCGTTATACCACCCGGCAGTTCTCTTTTATGAAATTCGAAACGATTGATGAATTCACCGTCAAGGGTATCGAGCTTTTCTCCGATATGATTGCCCATCCCGTCTTTGATTCGGCCGAAGTGGAAAAGGTGCGGGCGGAGATTATGGGTCTTTTGGGGCGCAACAGCGGCTCCACCTACAAAATCGCCCGGGATAAATTTTACGCGACACTATTTTCGGGAACGGCATACGGGAGGAATATTGAAGGTTCACCGATGAGTATCGGTTCTATCACTATCGATGACCTGAAAGCGCATCACCGCCGCATTTACTCACCCGAGAATATGATAATTACGGTCGGCACCAATGATGACCCGCAGAAAGTGATGTCGCTTCTCAAAATCAGTTTCGAGCGGATTCCGAAAAGCGGTTTTACTCCCATCGAGGCGACCCGTCCGGCAAATCCAAGCGGCATCAAGACGGCCCATCATAAGATGGAGAAGGAGCAGATTTATATTTACCTGGGGAATCTGCTGCCGTCGGCAAAGTCGCCCGATGCCGCGGCTCTGGATGTCACCGCTTCCGTTCTCTCAAAACGGCTGCAGAAAGTTCTTCGGGAAGAGCAGGGGCTGGCTTACTCGGTCGGCGCCGGGGTGACGCTGGATAGGAATTTTGGATGGTTTATCTGCTCTATCGGAACCGGCGTGGCGAATTTTGCGCGGGCGCGCGACGGCATCATTGCCGAAATCGAAAAACTGAAGACCGAGATGCCGTCTAAAGAAGAGGTGGAAGAAGCGATAAACTCTATCTGGGGTTCGAATCTGACTGCCAACCTTTCGCGAATAAACCAGGCTTATTATATGGGGGTAAATGAATATCTGGGCCTGGGGTATGACCATGACGATGTTTATATTGACGAGATACGGAAAATTGACCGGGGGCTGGTGCTGCGGACAGCCCGCCGCTATTTTGACACGAAAAATTACGTGATGGCGACAGCGGGGAATCTGGAGAATTGAGGAGGAATTATCTAAAGAAGAGTGTTGTACTGATTTGTCGGGTCTAATCCGCCGCAGGCGGATATGACATGATGA
>JBFMEF010000102.1 GCA_040753495.1 Candidatus Zixiibacteriota bacterium | reverse complement strand
ACCATAGATGTAACCATTCCGACCGGGGAGAAAAAAGCCGCCGCGGCAGTCACGCCGGAGATGCTCGCTAAGGGCAAAGAGCTTTTTGCACTGGCGGCAAAAGCCAGTGGCGGCGTGGATAATTTCAAGAAAATCAAGGGAAACGCTTACAAGGCGTCGATGAATCTATCTCTTCCTCAGGGAGAATTCACCTTCCAGAGCAATTCCATCAACCTCTTCCCCGACAAGAGCCGGGATGTAATCATTACGCCGATGGGCGAGATGATGAACATTCGCAATGGCTCCGAGGGATGGTCGAAGCAAGGTCCGGCGGTAATGCCGGCCTCGGCAGAGGAGCTGGAAGATGCAAAGAAGGACAATTTCCGGAACCTGCTTCTGGCTTTTCAGAAAGCAGACAATCCCGATTTCACCGTTGCCTATCTAAAAACGGAGCCTTTTAAGGGAAAAACAGCTGATATTCTTGAAGTCAGCTCCGCTGATGGCTCCCATAGTTTTAAACTGGTGCTTGATGCCTCCAGCCATTTGCCTCTGGCGAAACTCTATTTCGGACAGACCATGACCGGTCCCGGGAATCTGACAGAATCATATGATGATTACCGCGATATTTCCGGGGTAAAAATACCGCACTCGGTCCTGGTCGAAGCCGATGGCAACAAAATGGTCGAACTCAAAATCACTGAGTACCAGTTAAATCCTTCTGCGGATGATTCTCTTTTCTCCAAGCCGCAATAATTGCCATTTCAGATACTGAAATCGCCGGGCGACTCCAGAAAAGTCGCCCGGTTTCATGTAGTTTAGATTCTTGCTAAGCGCATATTTTGCGCCACCTTACATCAAGTCTCAGACACTTCGCCCCCATGAAAAAAATCGCAATTTGACTATTGCGAATTAATTTTCTTTTTGGTAAATTGGGCTGTTAAAACGTTACTAAAAGTGAAAGATATATATACTTTTATGAGGGATATATGAAGTTTTCGAGACTTGCAGCGGCTGCATCGGTTTTCTCATTATTGATTACGACGCCTGATATTAGCCTTGGCAGAGCATTATATGATATGGAAAGCTCCTGGCGTCCGGCGAAAGTCCATGCCGCTCATGTGGCATTAGGGGCAGTTCACAATGTTGGGAAAATCGGTCTTTCCGTTACCAATCAGGGTAATTTCGGCACCGGTTTCATTGGCGCTTTTGTTGACCCGGTTCTTGGCGTGCAGGCGCCATCCTGCGAGTATCCTTACCCCAGTCAGTTGCAGTATCTTTTCTCCGGAGCGTTTTGGATTGGGGCGATTTCAGGTCGCGATACCCTGGTATCGGTAGGCGCTGACGGCTGGCAAGCGACACGGGAGATGTGGCCCGATGAGGAAGGCTCGCCCAATGCGCAGGTGATTCGCAGAACCATTAAAAACGAGAATGACCCAGATGCTATTTCGGAGCAGGATATTATCTGCATTTATACGGATACGGTTACCAACCCCAGTTATGTTACGCAGGACCCGAAAGACGGACGGCCGCATAGACCTCTTGGCATCGAGGTAACCCAGAGGAGTTTTGCCTGGAGTTATGCCTATGCCGAAGATTTCATTCTCTTTGACTACGCCATTAAGAACATAGGCCGAAGAGACCTCAATAAAGTCTATATGGGCATATATGTGGACGCCGATGTCAAACTCAAGAGCTCGCAGGAAGGTTTTGATGACGACATTTGCGGTTTCCGCTGGGCAATTGATTCCCCTTTTGAATCACAATGCGATTTTGTCGATACCATTCGAGTCGCCTGGATTTCTGACTTTGACGGTAAGAATCAGGCTTCCGACGAATGTTGGATGCCGGGCGCGACCAATGCGTTAACATCTGTGACCGGCACGCGCGTTGTAAGAACACCATCGGATTCTCTCAAGTATTCATTTAACTGGTGGATATCCAATGGAACAGCCGCCCTTGATTTTGGACCGAGGAAAGCTGGCACTCCCGAAGACCCGTTCCGCGACTTTGGAGGTTATCTGGGAACTCCTGAGGGCGACCGGAATAAATACTACATAATGCGCCATGAAGAATTTGACTATGACCAGCTCTTCACCGGCAAGGATAACACTCCCGAAGGCTGGCTTCCCCCTCCCCCTTCTCCCTATAACCGCGACTTTCCGGACGGCTATGATACCCGTTATCTGCTATCCTTTGGTCCTTTTGATATCTCACCGGGAGAAGTCCTGCCTATTAGTTTTGCTTATATCGCCGGGGAGGATTTCTTGACCGACTGTGAATTTCCGGAAAGATCTTGGAATCCTTCTTTCCCTGAAACATATTACAATTACTTGAAATTTGACGACATCGGATTGAACGCCATCTGGGCATCCTGGATTTATGACAATCCCGGGGTTGATACTGACGGAAACGGATTCAGCGGCAAATACCGAATCTGCGTTTATGACTCCATTCCTGACACATCATCGGCGGGAAAATTAATTCCGGGACCGACTGTCAGAAAAGGTATGAGAGACACCGTCATCATTGAAGACGGCTGGATTAAGTTTGCCGAGGTGACTTTCTATGAAGGTGACGGCGTTCCTGATTTCAAAGGGGCATCGCCGCCAGCAGCCCCCCGGCTGAGGCTATTCCCCAAGATCAACGAATTCAATGAAGGCGAGATCACTATTCGCTGGAACGGTGCTGAAAGAGGCACGGAAACCATCGAAGACGTATTTAGCGGGTTGCTCGATTTTGAAGGTTACCGCGTTTGGGTATCGTTGTCCCCCTCGGAGAATGACTTTGTGATGATATCATCATATGATAAGGATGATTTCAATAAATGGATTTGGAACAGGAATCGCGGTATCTATGTCCTTTTGGACCCCCCTTTCACTCTTGATTCGCTAAAGGCGCTCTATGGCGATGGCTTTGACCCGGACTCCTACACCAGAAATAATCCGTTTGCCTGGCAGGATTCTCTTTTCTTTTTCGCCCAGCAGGAATGGAATCAATCGGACCTGACCGATACCACCCTGATTCATAAGCGATTTCCCACTGAGCCTTTCCCCTGCACGCTGAATCCGGACTCCGCTAAGGTTTATTGTCCGGATGCTCTGATAGAAGATTCGCTTTTCAAGTATTTCGAATATGAGTATACTCTCAAACATCTGCTGCCGTCGCAGCTATATTATGTTTCCGTGACGGCATTTGACTTTGGCTCGCCCTCAAGCGGATTGGCGTTTCTGGAAACCAGAAAACGCGACAACTATGTAGCCGAATATGCCCAGCACCAGAATTCTGTGGCGGAGTCCAAAGGGCTTAATGTTATCGCCTACCCTAATCCCTATATCGGCGACGGCAGTTATCGCGAACTCGGTTTTGAAGGGCGCGGACTGGATGAATTCCGCGATGACCGGGTGCAGCGGATTCACTTCACCAATCTGCCCAACAAGTGCAAGATCAGGATTTTCTCGATTGACGGCGACCTGATTCGGGAAATTGACCATGATAAGCCGAAAGATTCTCCAGGAAGCATGCACGCGGAGTGGGATATGATTACCCGCAACACCCAGGCGGTTGTCTCCGGTATCTACTATTACTCAATAGAATCGAGTCAGGGAAATCAGATCGGTAAGCTGGTAATTATAATGTAAAATTGGCCGAAGCAGGCTGGACATAGAAATAAACCGGGATTGGCATCTGAAGAGAGCATGTTCATTGAATGAGTATAGTTGTTGTTCTTGCCGTCTGTCTGCTTCTGGCGCCGACGGCTCTGTCCCGGGCAATTTACAAACTGACTCCTGAAGAACGAGCCTACCGCACTTCATACCGGTCGGCTGTCGGCGACCGACCTGTCCCCGAAATTGCCGTTCATAATATCGGGAATGTCGCCTTAACTGTTTCTAATATCGGTCAATTCGGAACGGGATATCTGGGGGCACAGGTTGACCCAATTACCGGCACTCAGGCTCCCTCCTGCATCTTTCCTACCGGTTCCAATATCAATTATATGTATGTAGGTTCATTCTGGATTGGCGCTGTCGTGGGCCGAGACACGCTCGTTTCCTGCGGCGTTGATGACTACTATAATGTAATCGAACTCTGGCCCGACCCGCTTCCCATGGGACATATCGAAAGGAAATCGATACAGCCTTCCAGCCAGTTCTTCACCGACGATGCCATCAGTGAACAGGATATTATCGCCGTCTATACCGATACCGTTACCGACCCCTCTCTGGTAAATATAGATACCTATGACGGGCGGCCCCATGTTCCGCTCAATATCGAAATTACCCAGAGAAGCTATGCCTGGAGTTATGAATATGCCCAGGATTTCATACTTTTCGATTACTCCATCAAGAATATAGGCCGTAAGACGCTGGATAAAGTCTATATGGGAATATATGTTGATGGCGATGTTCATCATACATCCCGTCCCGGCGAGGAAGGTTACGGAGAGGACTTGTGCGGCTTCAAGAGAACATATCCGGTTAATGAGCTCTGCCCTTACATCGACACCGTAAATTACGCTTATATTATGGACAATGACGGCGACCCCAGTGACCAGAATTCCTGGAGCAGCACCTCGGCGCGGGGCGCCGCCGGTGTCAGAGTGGTCCGAACTCCTTCGGATTCTCTGGCGTACTCTTTCAATTGGTGGGCAACCAACTATAATTCGGCCGATGATTTTGGTCCCCGGAGGGCCGGGACTCCCGATGACCCCTTCCGAGATATGTTTGGCGTTCTGGGAACGCCGCTGGGCGACCGCAATAAATATTATGTTTTAAGGCATCCGGAGTTTGACTATGACCAGATGTTCACCGCAAAAGACCATACGGCTGACGGCTGGTTGCCGAGCCCGGCGAACGCTGTCGATATGTCGGATGGCTTTGATGCCCGATATCTGCTTTCTTTTGGTCCCTTTTCGATATATCCCGGCGAAGTGCTGCCGGTCACCTTTGCTTTCATCTGCGGTGATAATCTGCATACCGTGCCGAGCAGCTTCAAGAGCCTCTTCAGTCCTTATCAACCTGAGAAGTTCTATTCCTCACTCGATTTCTCAAGCATTGCCGAAAACTCCCGCTGGGCATCCTGGGTTTACGATAATCCCGGGGTGGATACTGACGGCAACGGTTACCGCGGGAAATTCAGGATTTGTGTGTATGACTCCATTCCCGATACTCTCGGCAAACGCCCTCCTGTCCTTGTCGGCAAAGGAATGAAAGACACTGTTTTTGTCGAAGACGGTTGGATCAAATATGCCGACGTCAGTTATTATGAAGGGGATGGCGTCCCTGATTTTAAAGGGGCGTCACCTCCGGCCCCGCCAGTGGTACGGATATTCCCGCGTCTGAGTAAATTTAATGCCGGTGAGCTGGTAATCAGATGGAATGGCCTGAGAAGCGAGATGGAGGAAGATGCTTTCAGCGGAACGCTCGATTTTGAAGGATACCGCGTATATCAGTCTCTGTCGCCCGATTTGAGAGAATTCTCTCTGGTGTCATCATACGACCGGGAAAATTTTAATCGCTACGTTTGGGATCCAACCCGTCAGGGATGGCGCCTTCTTGACCTCCCCTTTTCTCTGGATTCCTTGAAGGCGATTTATGGAGAAAACTTTGACCCTGATAATTACCCTTATGACCATCCCCTTTATGTTCCGGTATCTGGCGGGCAGGATTCGGTGTTCTACTTTGTGGCGCAGGATTGGAATCAGTCCGACCTGCGGGATACCCTGCGGATTCACAAGAGGTTTCCCGATGAGCAGTTTCCTTCGACCTTGAATCCGGATACGGCAAGAATATACTTCCCCGAGGAGCTGACCGAGGAAGGATACTTCAAGTATTTCGAATATCAGTACGTTCTCAAAAATCTGCTGCCGTCGCAGTTGTATTATTTATCTGTTACCGCCTTTGATTACGGCTCGCCCGGTCATGGTCTTACCGCTCTGGAAACCAAGCCAACCATAAATATGGTGGCGGAATATCCTCAGAACGATGTGGCGACCGTGGAGCGTCAGGGATTGAATGTCGTAGTCTATCCCAATCCTTATCGGGCGGACCAGAATTATCGAAGCGCTGAAGGAGGCGGCTTTGAGGGACGCGGTCAGGAAGAACTTCCGGCCGAGCGAACCCGCGCCATTCATTTCACCAATTTACCCCATAAATGCGTTATTCGGATTTTTTCGATTGACGGCGACCTGGTGCGCGAAATCTACCATGACTGCTCACCCGGTTCTCCCCAGTGCATGCATGACAAATGGGACCTTATTACACGGAATACCCAGGCGGTGGCATCGGGAATCTATTATTATTCAGTGGAATCGGAATTTGGGAACCAGATTGGCAAGATAGTGATTATATTGTAACAACCTTCGACGAGCCATAGATGAGAAGAGCACATACATTATTCCTGATTATACTTTTGCTGACGGGGGCGAACAGTTTCGGCAGAACGCTATATAACGCCGATGTCCTGAAGCCGGGTATCCAGATTGACAGCGTCCCCTATGTCACGGTGGCGGTTCATAATGTCGGATTGATGGCGCTCACGGTGACTAACTTCGGTACAATCGGACGCGGTTCCGACGAAAATATTCCCGACCCGGTTACCGGGCAGAATATACCATCTATGAATTATCTTAAGGGATATGGCCTTAATTATCTATATGAAGGGGCATACTGGATTGGCGGCAGACTCGGCAATGACACCCTGGTTTCGACCGGCGGTGGGGCATCCTACGGCGTCCGAGAGTTTTGGCCCAAGACATTCCCCGAGGGGGATATTCGTTACCGGTCGTCAAAAGACCCCGAAGCGCCCGAATTCGACAGCTCTATTTCCCAGCAGGATTTTATCGCCGTATTCTTTGATACCCTGACCGACGTCAGTTACACCGGCTATGACTATTATTCTCGTCGCTTCCACAAGCCGATGAATCTCAAAATTACTCAACGGAGTTATGCCTGGGGATATGATTATGCCGACGATTTTGTCATTTTCGACTGCGAATTGGGAAATATGAGTTTCAAGACCATTGAAGAAGTCTATATTGGAATCTATTTGGACAACGATATCGGCAGAGATTATACCTATAATTCTTATGATGATATCTGCGGCTTTAAAGCGACGGTGCCGTCACGATATATCCCTAAACTGATTGATACGATAAATCTGGCATGGGCCGCCGACAATGATGGCGACCCCGACCCGGTCTCCGGAAGCTACTTTGGCTTCTATTCTCCCACGTCGGCCGCCGGTATCCGTTTTCTGCGCGCCCCGACCGATGCAATTGATGTCTCCTTCAACTGGTGGATATCCGATTACAATCCTCAATACGATTGGGGACCGCGGCGGAATCCCCCCTTCGGCGAACCCTTCCGCTCCTTTGACGGCTTTCTCGGGACGCCGGTGGGAGACAAAAACAAGTATTATATGATGGCTCAGAAGGAAATCGACTACGACCAATGGGAAACAAGATATGACCACAGTTCGCAAGGATGGCTGCCTCCGCCGCCAAATGCGGCGCAGATATCATATGGCGGCGATATCAAGTTCTGCTTGTCTATAGGACCATTCGATTTGGGACCGGGAGGAGTAGCCCCCTTCACTTTTGCTCTGGTTGCCGGTCAGGATTTCCATCCTGACGCGGATTTTGGCAGTATCGGTTTGAGCGCTCTCTGGGCCGACTGGATTTTCGACAATCCCGGTATTGATACTGATGGCAACGGCTACAAGGGGAAATTCCATATATTCAGATATGATTCGACCATAATTGCCATAGACACAATTATTCGCCCCAACGACACTCTCTTTGATACCATTTGGGGAAGTATCTATGTCGATACTCTCTATTACAAAGGTGACGGTGTGCCCGATTTCAAAGGAGCGGCGCCGCCGCCGAGTCCCCATGTTCGCCTGTATCCCCGAATTGACGCTCAGAATCATGGCGAAATTGAAGTACGCTGGAATGGACGTCTCTCCGAAACATCGCTGGACCAATTCAGCCAACAGGCTGATTTCGAAGGATACCGTCTCTATACATCTTTAACGGGACGGGTCTACGACTATTCTATGGTATCATCTTATGACGTCGAGAATTTTGACCGCTGGGAGTATGATATCTGGCAGAAAGCCTGGGTCATAAATCAGCAGCCCTTCACACGCCAGTCACTGCGCTGGCTCTATGGCGATAATTTCAACCCTGAAGATTATCCTAATGCCGACCGGCTTTTTGCCATCTATAATTATGAAACTCGCAAGTACGATTCTTATTTCTTTACCCGGCATGACTGGAATCAGTCGGACTACCGCGACACCACAAAAATTCATAAAGTCTATCCCGACCAGCCATACCCGTCAACGCTTGACCTCGACAGCGCCGCCATGTTTTATCCCAACGAATTGACTTCGGAAGGATACCTTAAATATTTCGAGTATCGCTATTTCCTGCGAAACCTGCTGCCGTCTCAGCAGTACTATGTTTCCGTGACCACTTTTGACCACGGCTTTCCCGGGCGGAAACTGCGTCCTTTGGAAACCGACCCAACCCTGAATGCGCAGAGAGAGTTCGCCCAGAATTCCAGCGAACTGGTCAAAGAAAGAGGGCTGAATGTTGTGGTTTATCCCAACCCTTATAAGCTTGATGCCGGTTATAGGGAGAGATTCGAGGGGTGGGAGCGCCCCGATTTACCGGCGGAGAGAACCATGGCGATTCACTTTACCAATCTCCCCAATAAGTGCGTCATCCGGATTTTTACGCTTGATGGCGACCTGGTGCGGGAGATAGACCATAATTTTGCACCAGGTCAAGCCGGAAGCATGCATGAATCCTGGGATCTAATTTCCCGCAATACCATGCTGGTGACCTCCGGAATTTACTACTTCTCTGTCGATTCGGAGATGGGTAACCAAATCGGGAAATTGGTGATTATAAAGTAGTCAATCCCTGCGGAGGTTCAATTCGGGGGGAATCTTTTTTGCCGACAGTCCAAATCCCAATCCGGCAAGCAGCGACAGTCCTGCTATAAAAGCCCACATATAGATAAAATGCGGTTTAGCCCAGTCCAGCAGAAGACCGCCCAGCAAAGGACCCAGCGACCAGCCGGCCGTAACCGCGAAACCGTAAATCCCCATGTACCGCCCAGTCTTTCCTTCCGGCGCCAGATTGGCGCTGATAGTCAACGCGGGGGGCGACACAAAGTTTTCCGCCATTGTGATAATCACAAACGCCACTATAAAAAGCGCAAAAGTTTGGGAGAATCCGATGAGAAGAAATCCTGCCGCATAGATGACCGCGCCAAGCACCAGTTGCTGGCTCAGGCGGACGCGCCGCAGAAGATTGGTTATCGGCAGTTGAAAGAATGTCACCAAGAGACCGTTCAACGTGAATAGAAATCCGAGTTGACTCTTGGAAATCCCTCTGAAATCCACCGAGTAGAGTGAAAACGGGGCAATCATCTGGGCAATAACCAGGTACAGAAGAAACACTATGGCGGCGTGCCGAAGAATATTTTCATTGCCCTTAATGACCAGCATATCGCGCCAGCTGCCATGATTTTCCGAGTTGTTCGCAAATTCGACCCGCCTCAGGAATACTGAAATTATGCTGCCTGATATAAGTGTCATAATAGCTGAGAGAATAAATAATGCCGAATAAGAGCTGGCCGCGATATACCCGCCAATTGCCGGACCGGCCGCCCACCCCAGATTTCCCGCTACCCGCACTATGGCATACCCCTCGCTTCTCCTGTCCGCTGGAACCAGGTCGGCGACGGCAGCATTGGCCGCCGGTTGGAATACGGAACCAAAAATAAAGTTGACCAATATCATTATCGCCATTTCGAAAAATCCCCAGCCGGCGTAGATAGAGTACGCGATGCCCAGAAAAGTGAGCGAGCGCAAGTACTGAGCCCAAGTCATCAGATGAAACCTGCCCCAACGGTCGGATAGCTCTCCCCCCAAGGAATGCGAGATGGATCGAACGACCGCGGCCACCCCGAAAAAGAGCCCTATCTGCGTCAGGGACATCCCCAGTTCAGAATGGAAATAGATTGAAATGAAGGGGATGGCAAGAGCGAATCCTACCGAGGATGTGAACCAGCCGGTGGCGAGAATCCAAAGGCGAGTATCATGCCGTTTGAAGTATCGAAATATCACTTGGCCGTCTTTTCCAATCCGGCAATATAATCAGCAACGGCGCTAAAGCCATCGATTTTATGCTTCCCAAAGTTGCTCTCCGCCATTTTCAGCAAAACCTCTCGATTATGCCTAACGCTTATAAATTCACCCAGTGACTCGGCCGACAGGTCGTCACGCAATTCCAAAGCCGCCCCCGAATCGAGCAGAAAGCGACAGTTCAAAGGCGCGTACGGTCCGATTAAGGGATACAGGATAAAAGTAGGAAGCCCTAACCCCAGCGCCCAATTGGTGCGTTCGTGAGACGGCGCCACCATGTAATCGAATTGCTCAAAAAATCTCCCCGTCAGCCGATTCTCTTCATCTCGGGTAGTAAAGGAATATGCCCTGATGCCGGTCATCTGACTATTTCGGTCCGATTCGGACAGCAAACTTGAGGCGCCAATCGGTTCTATTCCTAGACCGGTCTTTATTTTCCTTTCAAACCGTCCGCCTTTCCTGCAGAATACTATCGCTGAGTGACCGGTTTGTTTCAGAGACATCAAGGCTCTTAACAATTTGCGAATGTGTGGCGGCGGCTCCGCCCCCGAAGAGAAGAAGGCTCCGGTCAGAGCTTCTTGTCCGGAAAGCCGTGCGCACCGTTTCTCATAACTCTCTCCTGCCTGCTCAACCAGGAAGTGCTCTATGCATAACCCCGTAACAATCACTTTTGAGGACTCAACGCCTGACTTCGCAAAGGAGGCTTTAGTGGCATCCAGCGGCACGAATATTCTTGTGGCCCGGGAGCTGGCGGCTTCCGACGGGGCGGCAATCTCGCCATGCATATAGTAGACTTCTCTCTCCGGAGAAATCATGGATATTATCAGCGGATGGGAGACGATATATCTGCCGGCGGTGGCATGACTGAAGGCGCGGATATCTCTGGCTAATATTCTTTTCATTAGACCATAATCGTCAGAGGTTCCTCTCTGACGAAGCTGGTTATAGAGACAGCTTGTCAGGCCTCCCCGGGCGCCCAGATGATAGGCTTTATTGACCAGTTTCCAGCCGGCTTTTGTAATTCCTCGGGAGATTTCGGTAATGTCGTGTCTGGCAAATGGCTCGCACCTCCTGGCTAACGCCTCAAGGACGCCATCAAGATAGAAAGGATGTCCTCTCCCTATTTCAAGATAGAGCGCATTTATCAAATCTCTTGACTCCTGACCTCCTTTATTAACTTTATATTGCATTAAATATATGAATTTTGAATTATTCCGCTTATGAAAAAGGCGTTTTATCGTCTAATGGGGATTCGCCCTGGAATCCTTATGCTGCTGGCGTATCTCGTCTTGATACTAATTGGCTCATTAGTCCTTTCGCTGCCGCTCTGCCAGAGAGCGGAGATTTCATTCTTAGATTCCTTTTTTACCTCAGCATCGGCCGTTTGTGTTACAGGCCTTATTACTGTCGATACCGCGACCGCCTGGAGTTTTTGGGGACAGCTGGCTATTCTGGTTCTTATACAGCTGGGCGGGCTGGGAATAATGACCATTGCTACGATTATCTTTGTCTCGGCCGGGCGAAGAATATCGGCGGGCGAACGGCTGTTCTTCCATGAGTCGGTAGCTGTTGGCAAGTTTCAGGATGTCCTGTACATTCTCAAAAGAATCTTTATCTACACCGCAATTATTGAAGCCATCGGCGCTGTCCTTCTAACCATGGGATTCTGGTCACATATGCCGCTCATTCCGGCTGTCTGGAGCGGAATATTCCACTCCATAGCCGCCTTCTGCAATGCCGGATTTTCCATCTTCTCGGGAAATCTGACGGCGTTTGCCTCCAGCAATGTTATCTGTTCCTCGGTGATGACTCTGATTGTCCTGGGCGGACTCGGTTATTTTGTAATGATGGAGCTCCTGCATCCCCATATGGTCTCCCCTATCAGAAAACTCTCGGTTCACGCCAAATCGGCTTTGACCGTAACCATAATCTTGACAATTGCCGGCGCCGCCGCGCTGTATGCGGCCGGGGGAATCAACTTTAACGAAGCTCTGTTTCAGTCGGTAACCTCCCGCACCGCCGGATTTAATACCGTCGATATTGCATCGCTTTCCAACGCCGCCGTAATAATTCTGCTAATTCTGATGTTTATAGGCGCTTCCCCCGGTTCCACCGGCGGAGGTATCAAGACCACCGCTTTTCTTCTGGTAGCGGCATTTGCATCTGCTCGGGCTCTGGGGAAGTCTCGTGTTTCCCTGTTCAAAAGAACCATTCCTCAAGCGGACATCTACAGGGCCGTGGGGGTCTTCATTCTGGGTATTCTGGTTGTCGTGGGAAGCGCTTTCGGTATCATCATCTTCTACCCTGTCGGAGCGTACGGTTCCGAAGAGATTTTCAAAATGGCGATTTTTGAGGTCGTTTCAGCATTGGGAACAGTCGGTCTATCACTGGGGCTGACTCCGCACTTGACAGCGCCGGGGAAGATTATCATAATAATGACTATGCTCATCGGTAAAGTAGGGATTCTCTCCATCGCTCACAGTCTAACTGCTCCCAAAGGCAAAACGGAAATTATATATGCTGAAGAAAGCGTTATGATAGGATAAATTTATGAAGAGATTTGGTGTTATAGGTCTGGGAAATTTCGGGTTCTATATTGCCCGAACTCTTGCCGAAGAGAAGTGCGAGGTAATCGCCATTGACCGCGATCCGGTCAAGGTGCAGAAGGTCTCCGAATTTGTGGATATGGCGGTGGTCGGCGATGCCACCGATATTGAACTTCTCAAAAAACTGGGCATGGCGGAAACAGAAGCAGTCATAGTTTCGACCGGCGATAGCATTCAATACTCGATTCTGGTAACGATGTTCTTGAAAGAACTGGGGGCGCTTAATGTGGTCGCCAAGGCTATTTCAGAAGAGCATGCCCGGGTTCTGGAGAAAGTGGGCGCCGACCAGGTGATAATCCCGGAAAAAGAGATGGCAATGAAAAGCGCCAAGTCGCTGGCAACTCCCAATATGATTGATTTTGTCCCCTTATCCGAGGAGTACATTGTGGCGGAGATTTCCCCCAGCGAAATAATGATGGGTAAGAGTCTGGCGGAAGTGCAACTTCGCAATAAATACAATGTCCAGCTTCTGGCGGTAAAAGAGGTGGTCCCGGACCGGCTGATTTTCGTGCCTTCCCCTGAATATAAATTCAAGGATAGCGATATTCTGCTGGTGCTTGGTAAAAAAGAAGATATTGAGGCGCTGCGAAAGGTTTAGCGCGCCCTGCTTTTGACCGGCTTTCTCTTGTGACGGGGACGGCAAAACTTCTCCGGCTTCAAAATATAGACCGCCTGCTCATCCTGTATAATAACTCCGCTCACAAATTCCGGCGCCGGTCCATTGGATATCCCTGAGTACTCTTGAATATCGCCCGGTTCCACTCGAATAATACTCTCAACCGAGTCAACCGCCAGGGCATTTCCCGAATCCTGCGGACCCAGAAGAAGCACCCGATATGATGGCGGAATCGCCTCCGGTAATCCGAAAAGCTTCTCGGCCGGATAAACTAGATTATAGGAAATATCTCGAATCTGAATCTTATTCGCACGCTTCATAGCATCGACGCCAAGACCCGCTCCCGGGGAGATTATCTCAACTATCTGCTGAACATCAAGAGCAATCATCCTTGAGGAGACCTGAGCGATAAGAAACTGCCGGGGTGTATCAGAGTTCTTCATTAATCTAATATTCGGTATTATTCAGAGTAATATTAAAGGTTTTATGACTCTTGGCAACAATAATCGAAATAAACTAATACATTATATAATATTGTTATATTGTTGTTTATTAATATCTTACAATGATTGCATTTTCGCGGTATCGAGCATCTTGAGCAACCGTCGCGCCGTGGTTGGGGAGTGTCCGCTGTAGTGATTATTGAAATAAGCATAGACCTCTCCCCGGCTGCGGCTGAATTCTTCTATAAGGTCTTTCCACCACTGCAGTTCTTCGGTTCGTTCCAGACGCTCATAACTGTAATCGGATTCAATCTTTTTGTGGTCCCCGAGAAAGCGAATATAAGCGAAATGGGAGGTGAATTCCGTTCGCCGCGGCATCCAGGGATGGTCTATCAAACATAATGCTATTTTCTTGTCCGCAAGCAGCCGATAGAAAGAATCCGATAACCACTTTTTATTGCGCACTTCCACTGAAATCTTGATTTTCTCCGGCATTGCCTCCACCAGAGCGGTAAGGATATCCTGATGTTCATCCGGCTTAAAACTGTAGGGGAATTGAAGCAGCAAGGGGCCCAATTTCGTTTCCAGATTATGCATGACATCGATAAAGGCGCGCGCTGCCGAAAGGCGTGAGGCAATATCCCCCTCGTGGGTTACAATCTGCGGGAATTTTGCCGCAAAGACAAACTCCTCCGGGGTACACTGTCTCCACTTCTTGACCGTTTCCGCGGTCGGAATCTTGTAAAAGGTGGCATCGATTTCCACCGTCTTAAAAACCGAGGCATAGAAACGAAGGAAATCTTTCGGGGAGCAAAACTGGGGATAAAAATTGCCCAGCCAGTCATTATAGCTGTACCCGGAGGTTCCTATCAGTATTTTTCCAGAATTGACGCCTGCCATATATAGCGGAAAACAATCATTATGACAAAAGGTTCAGCCACCAGAAAAATTTTCAGTTTCTTGCGTCGAACGGCAAAATCTATTATTTTGACGGTCAAAAAAATGCAAAGGATTATCCCATGAAAGACCCGCGAAATGCCAAATTGGCGCATAATCTTATCGATTACTCGGTTTCGCTGAAGCCGGGTGAACTGCTTTATCTTGAAATCAAAGGAAAAGAGGCGCTGGATTTATCCCAGGAGATTATTGAACATGCCACGGCTAAAGGTGGCACCGTTTTCTGGTTCTACAGCGACGAGTCTCTATTGAGACAATTTCTCAAGAATGCCACTGACCAGCAGTTCGAGAAACTGGCTGAGGTTCATCTTCAACTGATGCGGCAGTCGGCCGCTTATATCGGTCTGCGCGGTTCCGACAATCCCTTTGACCTTGCCGATATCGACAGCCGCCAGATGGAGAAATTTCAGAGGCTATTTTACAAGCCGGTTCACCTGGAGCAGAGAGTCAAGCATACCCGATGGGTGGTCTTGCGCTATCCCAATAATGCCATGGCGCAGCTGGCTGAAACCTCTCGGGAAAAATTCGCGGACTTCTACTATCAGGTCTGCAATCTCAATTACAGCAAGATGTCTAAAGCGATGGACCCGCTGGTTGCCTTAATGCAAAAAACCGAGCGCGTCCGCCTGGTAAGCCCCGGAACCGATCTTCACTTCTCCATCAAAAACATAGGTGTCGTCAAATGTGACGGGCTCAGGAATATACCGGACGGAGAAGTTTATACCGCGCCGGTCAGAGAATCGGTCAACGGCACTATTCGATTCAATACCCCTTCCCTGAAAGATGGATTTGTCTATAATGATATTACCCTCACTTTTAAAGACGGCAAGATTATCAAAGCCACCTCTTCCGCCTACGAAGATAAGCTGAATAAGATACTGGATACGGATGAAAACGCCCGATTTGTCGGCGAATTTTCTCTCGGGTTGAATCCTTTCATTTTGCATCCGATGAAAGATACTTTATTCGACGAAAAAATTCGCGGCTCGCTTCATTTCACCCCCGGATGCTGTTATGATGAGGCTGACAACGGCAATCGCTCCGCCATCCATTGGGACATGGTCTTAATCCAAAGAAAAGAATATGGCGGTGGGGAAATATATTTTGATGACAAGTTGATTCGCAAGGACGGTGTTTTCACTGACCCGGCGCTGGAGCGGGCTTTTTCAGAAGAGAACCTTGGCGATTAATCGGCTTTCAAAATCGATGCCGGGGCAGTGACTGCCCCGGTTTTTCATATCTATCAGATAGCGCGAGAGCGACGAACTTTCTCATAACCTTCTTTTATGATGCGGACGACCTCATCCGGGTCATCGGTCAGGGAGAAGTAATTGAGGTCTTCTTTGGAGAGAGTCCCGGCCCGTATCGGGCTGGAGATAATCCAGTCCACCAGACCGCCCCAAAACTCAGAGCCGACCAGTATCACCGGGAATTCGAAAATCTTTTTGGTCTGAATTAAAGTCAGGGCTTCGAATAACTCATCGAAGGTGCCAAATCCCCCCGGCATAATCACAAAGGCTGAAGCGTATTTAACGAACATCACCTTGCGGGCAAAGAAGTAACGAAAACTGAGTGATATATCCTGATATCGATTCGGTTTTTGCTCATGGGGGATTTCGATGTTCAAACCGACCGATTTTGATATCCCCTCCTGTGCCCCCCAATTGGAAGCCTCCATTATACCGGGACCGCCGCCGGTAATCACCGCGAACCCGGAATTGGAGAGTTTGCGCGCGATATCGCGCGCTAACTTATAATAAGGGGAATCTTCTTTAAGCACGGATGAGCCGAATATGGAGACGGCCGGATGCAAAGCGCGGAGCGTTTCAAAGCCGTCAACAAATTCCGACATGATCCGAAAAATAGACCAGGTTTCCGCCTGGGTATCATTTCGTTTTATTTCATTCATAGTCTCATTCCAGTTTTACTTCCGTCTTCTAATAATCGACATTTTTTCGCTTCTAATTATATCACTTACTCAATTTCGGTCAAGAGGACCCCGCCCAGAATTATGACGCCGCCGATTACAAAATGTCTTGTTATCGGCTCTCCCAGAAGCACGACCGCCACGGCGCTGGCGACAATCGGCTGCAGATTCTGGATAACCGCCACCCGGGATGCCTCCATATATTTGAGAATCCAGTACCATAAAACATAAGCAAAAGTAGAAACCACCACTGCCATATATGCGACCGAAAACCATCCGACCCAGGGCACCGTTGAGAGAGGATATTGAACAGTCTTATATATCCCGAAAGGAAAGTAGAGTAACGAGCCGTACGTCAGCGCCAGCCCGGTCACCCGGAGCGCCCCATATTTCTGCGCCAGCGGCTTGCCGATTATTGTACCGAACGCCCAGGCTATAACGGCGGCAATTATCAGAAGGTTGCCCAACAGATGTTCCGTGCCGAATCTAATTTTCCCTGACGTCAGAATCAGATAGACTCCGGCGGTGGCGATAATAATGCCGATAGTTCTTCGAAAGGTCGCCTTCTCCTTCAGAATTAGAACGGCAAGGAGATAGATAAAAATCGGAGTTGTGGCGAAGAGCAAACTGGCATGGCTGGCCGTTGTCAGCGACTGCCCCACCAGAAACAGCAACTGATTGACAGGAATCAGCACTATCCCAACCAGCAAAATCTTGAGATGGTCTCTTGGCGGAATGGAAACATTGGAGCGGCGAAATAAGAGAATAACGCTGAAAATCGCAGACGTGAAGAGAAAGCGAAAGAAAGCATAGACAAAGGGGTCGAAACTGTTCAATCCGAGCTTGGCAACCGGATAAGCAAAGGATGAAACAAACTGGTGAAGGAAGATTATGGAGTATATCCTGCCGACGGCCGGGGGGGAGTTTTCGACATTCTTGATGAGGAGATTAGCGGGAATAGTGAGACGCACCTTAAAGTTCTCTAAGATAAATCTGTATAAAGGTATAACGCTACTATTTAAAGTAACCCTTTATAAAGTCCGCCATCGACTGTGATTGATGACCCGCTGATGTAGGCGGCTCGGTCCGATGCCAGAAAAGCCACCAGGGCGGCAAGCTCATCGGGACGCCCCAGTCGCCCTGCCGGCACTCGTTCGCGATAAACTTTCAGAATATCCTCAATACTCTTGCCTTCCTTTACTGCTTCATTCTGAGCCAGGCTGCGGAGCCGGTCGGTTTCGGTGTAGCCAGGGCAGACGGTGTTGGCAGTAATGCCGTAGCGCGCCAGTTCATTGGAAAGTGACTTCGCCAGACCGGTAACGCCTGCCCGAAGGGTATTAGAGAGCACCAGATTATCTACCGGCTGCTTGACCGCAATCGATGTTATAAATATTAATCGACCCCATTTCTTCCTTATCATATCAGGCACCACCGCCCGACACAGATTTATCGCGGAGAAAAGGGTCAGGTCAGCGGCGTCAAGCCAGCTCTCTCTGGAATGGGAGATAAAGAGCCCCGGCGGGGGTCCTCCGGCATTGACCACAAGAATCTCAATAGCCCCCAATTTCTCGCTTACATGAGCTACCAGTGTCTCCGGCACACCTTCATGAGAAATGTCGCCTGGTAGAGCCAAAGGAGAACTCCCGGTGGCACTCTGGATAAGACCGGCGGCCCGGCCAATATTTTCCGGAGAGCGGGAATTTATCGCCAATCTTGCCCCTTCCCGCGCCAATTCCAACGCCGCGGCAAAGCCGATTCCGGCGGAAGCGCCGGTAACAAAGGCTACCTTATTGTTTAGTCCCAGTTCCATAGGCTATCGGGAAACCCTGGAAAGTTCATCAATTAAAGCCAGGGCGCTGTAACAGCCACGCTCGAAATCGGCGATGGCGAATCGCTCGTTTGGCGAATGGGCGTTGTCATCATTCTGCCCCCAGCCCAGCAGCAACGTATCGAGACCAAGAACCCGTTTGAAGGTGGATACCACCGGAATACTTCCCCCCTCTTTGATAAATACCGGTTCGATACCGAATCCGGTCTTTATGGCGCGCCCTGCCGCTTCCAGCCAGGGACCATCTGTCGGCACCACCACACCAGGGGCGCCGCCATGCTTGATTATCTCGCACCCTACCGATGGGGGGCAGAGTTTCTTTATATATCGTTCTGCTTTATCGAGAATATCTTTGGGGTTCTGATTCGGCACCAGGCGCATCGTTATTTTGCAGGTTGCCCATGAGGGTATTATGGTCTTGCCTCCTTCCCCCTGATAACCGCCGGTTATCCCATTAATGTCCAGGGTCGGACGGCTCCAGAGCTGCTCCAGAACGGAGAAACCTTTCTCCCCCATCAGTCCCTTAGCGCCGGTTTTTTGCAGAAATTCTTTTTCATCGAAGGGAAGCCGCCCGATCTGCTTTTGCTCCCATTCGGAAATCGGGAGGACATCATCGTAAAAACCGTCAATGGTCACATGCCGATTCTCATCATGCAGAGCAGCGATTATTTTTGCCAGGATATTTATTGGATTGGGGATAGCGCCGCCGAATGACCCGGAATGCAGGTCTCGGTCGGGACCGACCAGTTTTAGTTCCATGAAGGCGATTCCGCGCAACCCATAGGTTACGGCCGGGCGATTCTTGCCATACTGGGCTGTATCAGATACGACAACAACATCAGCCTTCAGAAGGGCGCTGTTGTCATTTATAAATTTTTCCAGGTTTTCTGAGCCAGATTCCTCTTCTCCTTCAATCAGGAACTTCATATTGACCGGCAGCTCCTGCCCGGTGGCAAGATACGCCTCGGCCGCTTTAATATGGGTCAGAAGCTGACCCTTATCGTCGGTCGAGCCGCGCGCGATGAGATAGCCGTTTTCTACGATGGGTTCAAAGGGGCTGGTTTTCCAAAGCTCATACGGCTCAGCCGGCTGAACATCATAATGCCCATAATACAGAATCGTAATCCGGTTCTTGGGCTTGATATATTCGGCATAAACCACCGGATGCCCCCCGGTTGGCATGATTCTGGTCTTCAGCCCGATTTTCTCCATATGCGATGCCAGCCATTCTGCGCAGGCAAGGATATCTTTGGCATGCTCACTCTTGGCGGAGACTGACGGGAAGCGGAGAAACTCCCTCAGCTCCTCTAACCTGCTTTCTTTCTTGCTATCCAAATATTCCCTGGGATTCATAAACTCCTCGTATGAATTGAAATACGTTGAACGATTTTTTGCGCTGCTTGACCTCAACCAAGCCAAGAGACCTGTAATATTTAAAATTAATGGAGATAATACGCATAACTACCATAAAAATCAATAAGATAAGCCGATCCCAGCGAAATTTTCTTGCCTTTTTCCGGGAACTATTTATACTGAGGAGATTTATAATTGCTGAGCTTTGCCTATGAGAATTGCGCTGATACTTATTTCGCTACTGATTGGTGTGGCTCCCTTAACCTGGGGGGAGGCGTCTCTGGTAATAAGGGACAGCGTAACCAATTTTGGGTATTTGCCTGTCAAATCGACGGTCACACGAAGTACGATTTTCTATTCGGTCGGCTCGGACACGCTCGTGATAAACGACATAAACACCACCTGTGACTGCTTGAAGTTTTCTTTTGACAGAAGAACAATCGCGCCGGGCGACAGCCTCGAAGTTGAGATCATTTATGATTCGGAGTTGAATGTCGGCATTAAGGACCGTTATCCCTATATCTATACCAATGCCCGAAAGGAACCGTATCGTATAGTGATAAAGACTGTGACCGTGACTGATATGTATAACCTGAATCCGATTATGGTCAAGCCGTTCCGCGTGCTGGCATCCGACCCTAAAGACAATTATAAACTCCGCTTTGATTTTGAGCTGACAAACAAGGGGACTGCTACGGTGCAGTTGACGCCTCTTTATAACGACAGCGACCTCTTTGCGACCAGACTTCCCGCGGAGATTCCCGCCGGCGCCACTGTAACCGGCGAGGTGGTGCTGACACCGGAGGGCTTGCGGCAGGAATTTGCCAAATCCTTCACCTTTGAGTATCTTGATAATTCGGGTCAAAAAGTGAGTCAGACGGTGCCGGTTATGCGTAAAATCTATAAAATGTGAGATTCTGCCGATAAATCCTGGGATAGACTGACAAATAACCATTTGACCGGATAAGGTTTATTTATATCATATGAAAAGAACGACTTACCTGCGAGTCACCTGGAGGTAATATGCTGAAAATGAGATTAATTGCCGTCATTGCCGTAATACTTTTCGGCGCCGCCGGAATTGCTGATGCCCAGCCGAAGATGACGATTCCCCATTCGATTTTTGATTTCGGCTTTGTGCCTCAGAATTCCAAGATAAGCCATGTCTTCTGGCTGCACTCGACCGGCACCGACACGCTAAAAATCCTCAAAGTCACCCCTGGCTGAGGATGCACACAGGCTCCGCTTTCGAAACAGGAGCTTGCTGTCGGTGACAGCACACAACTTGAGATAATATTTTCCACGGGACATTATACCAAACGTCAGTCGAAGAGACCGACCATCAGCACCAATGAAGGTCCGGAACTCAAGAGCGTTCAGATATTATGCGACGTTGTG
>JBFMEF010000101.1:25104-45784 GCA_040753495.1 Candidatus Zixiibacteriota bacterium | reverse complement strand
TCCAAAGAGAAAAAAGTCATCCTCCCGCTGGTTTTCAGCTCCACCATTCTCTTTCTTATCGGCGCGGCATTTTGCTTCTATCTGGTTCTCCCTTTTGCCATAAAATTCCTGGTTGGATACGGCGCCGGGGAGATGATACCGATTATTACCGTCAACAGCTATATCTCCTTCACCGGCATGATGATTCTTGCCTTTGGACTCTCTTTTCAACTTCCCGTAATAGGGTACTTCTTCGGGAAAATAGGCCTTCTCTCCGACCGTGCCCTCGCCAAAGGTCGCCCCTACGCGGTGGTGATTATTCTGGTGGTGGCCGCGGTTTTAACCCCCACCCCCGATATTTTTACCCAGCTTCTCCTGGCAGTGCCGCTTTACTTCCTTTATGAATTGACCATCATGCTTATTAAGTTCACCGGCAAGAAAAAAGAACCGCTAACATAGCTTTCCGTTTCCCGCAAAGATATGCGTATAATAAGTTTGACACATGCTCATTGGAGGATATGAAGGATGAACCCTGTCAAGAAATGGATAATCGCAATTCGCGCCCCTTTCTTCACCGGCATAATCATGCCGATACTAATCGGCGCCACGCTGGCTTTTTATGAGACCGGCGAGTTTCACTGGGGACTGTTCTTTATTACCCTGCTGGGGGGAATATTCGCTCATGCCGGGGCAAACCTGGCTAATGATTATTATGACCATAAAACCGGCGATGATGAAGCCAATAAGAATTTCACCCCGTTTTCCGGCGGAAGCCGCGTCATTCAGAACAAACTGGTTTCCCCGACTGGAGTGCTGACTGCGGCGCTGTTCTTTTATGGGCTGGCATTGGGCGCCGGAATTTACCTGACCACCCAAACCCCCGGCTACTGGGTGCTGATTCTGGCGGTGGCTGGTTTTATCGGCGGCTATTTCTATACGGCGGGAAAATTCGCCTTCTCCTATAACGGCTTCGGCGAACTTATGATTCTCATCAATTTCGGCATTCTGCCGGTCATGGGCGCTTACTATGTCCAGACCGGCTATTTCAGTCTCTCATCTTTTCTCTCGTCATTCCCCATCGGATTCCTGATAACCGCGATTTTATATATTAACGAGTATCCCGACTATGACGCCGACAAATCGGTCGGCAAGAATCATCTGGTCGTAGCCTGGGGCAGGAAAAAGGCGGCCGCCGGCTATTATTTCCTTATGTTCGGCAACTACGCCCTTCTGATTGCCGCCGTTGTGACCGGATATCTTACACCCTACGCCCTGCTGGCGCTTCTTTCTTTCCCGCTGGCGCTGAAAACAGTCAAGCACTTTGCCCGTAACATGGAAAAAGTGCCCGATATCGTTCCCGCGCAAGCCGGAACCATCCAGGTCCATGCCCTGGTCGGGTTGTTGATGTCTATCGGCTGTATCACCGGGGCGTTGCTCAAAGGATGAGACAAAGGGCTTGACTTATCGTAGAATCCGGAGTAGATTTTAACCGCGTAGCTCGCGGGCGTAATTCAGCGGTAGAATGCAAGCTTCCCAAGCTTGACGTCGTGGGTTCGACTCCCATCGCCCGCTTTTTTTTATTATGAAGATTTCGGCTGTTGACCCCGCTTCCCCGCTTTTCGGCAAGGTTCGCCCCGGCTATTCTCTTCTCAATATTAACGGCCTCTCGGTCCGCGATATCATAGACTATCATTATCGTATCGCGGATGACCATGTCCGTCTTGAGTTCGAGAATACGCAAGGGGAGAGGCTCCAGTTTCAATTCCGGGACTACAACGCCTCCGACCTCGGCTTGAGTTTCGAAGATGACCCGGTCATGATCTGCAAGAACAAATGCCCCTTCTGCTTTGTCCATCAGCAGCCGCGCGGGATGCGCCGCGCCCTTTATATCAAGGATGATGACTATCGCCTCTCTTTTACCCATGGCAATTTCATCACCCTCTCCAATCTCAGCGATGATGATATCCGCCGCATTATCGAACAGCGCCTTTCGCCCCTTTATGTTTCCGTGCATGTCACCGATGATACTCTGCGGCGCTGCATTTTTCAAAATGAAAAGCTCCCTTCCATCCTCCCGCAACTGAAATTCCTCATCGCCAACGGCATTAAATTCCATACACAGGTAGTGCTGTCCCCCGGGTTTAATGACGGTCCCTATCTGGAGAGGACCATAGACGACCTCTCTCTGTTATATCCGGGGGTGATGACCCTTGCCGTCGTGCCGGTCGGCTTGACCAAATACCGCGAGAAACTGCCCTCACTGCGGACTTACCGGCGCGATGAAGCCATTGAAATCGTCAACTATGTTCACAAGCGCCAGAAAGAGTTCCGGAAAAAACTTCAGACCCGTTTTGTCTTTGTGGCCGATGAGTTCTATATCATTTCCGAGACCCCCTTTCCCTCTCTGGGCGAATATGAAGAGATGGCGCAGTTTGAAAATGGGGTAGGGATGATTCGCCACACCCTCACCGATTTCAATCGACGTCGGCGTCGTCTGGAGAAGCTTCCTCGCGACAGAAAGATTATCATGCTGACCGGAGAATCAGCCTTCGAAATTCTCGACCGCGAGATTGTGTCAAATCTGAAAAAAATCGGATTCAAAATCGACCTGCAGCCGGTGAAGAACGATTTCTGGGGGGAATCGGTCACGGTCAGCGGCCTTCTGACCGGCGGCGACCTCTATAATTTTCTGGTGAAAACCGCCGGAAATTATGATATTGCACTTCTGCCTCCCAATTGCTTAAATAAAGAAGACCTCTTTCTGGATAATCTGTCGCTGGAAGAATTTAGGAGCAAATTAGAAATGAAAGTTCTGGTAGGGAAATACAGCATTGTGGACACTATCGGCGAGGCGCTCCTTTGAACCTCCCGATAGTCGCCATCATCGGGCGTCCCAATGTCGGCAAATCATCACTCTTTAACCGTTTCCTGCGAAAGAAAATCGCCATTGTCGATGACCGCCCCGGGATAACCCGCGACCGCAATTACGCCGCCTGTGAGTGGCAGGGGAGAACGTTCTATCTGGTCGACACCGGCGGCATGCTCCCCGGCGCTAAACTCGAAATGGAAAGACTGATTCTCTCGCAGGCGGAAATCGCTATCGAACAGGCCGACCTGATTCTACTCGTGGTCGATGCCCGGACCGGGGTGGATTCTGTTGACGCCCGCATTGCCGACAGCCTCCATCGTTCCGGACGAAAAGTCCTCCTGCTCGCCAACAAAGCCGACAATACCCTGCAGGAATCAGAACGATACCAGTTCCTGAAATTGGGACTGGGTGAACCGTTGCCGATATCGGCTACCGGGGGGAGAGGTATTGGCGAAGCCCTCGACGAGATCGTCGCCTTGCTCCCCTCCCAATCTCTTACTGAAGCTGATGATGAGCCGTTGCGCCTGGCTGTTATCGGACGTCCGAACGTTGGGAAGTCCTCTTTTGTCAATCGACTCCTCGGCGCCGAACGGGCCATCGTCTCTCCCCAGCCCGGCACCACCCGCGACGCTGTCGATACTCCTTTCGAATTTTCCGGCAGGAAATATATCCTGACCGATACCGCCGGACTGCGCAAACGGGCCCGAGTGAGCGACAATCTCGAATATTACACCACCCTGCGAACTCTGCGGGCAATTGAGAACAGCCATGTGGCGCTGCTGCTTCTTGATGCCTCCCAGGGATTCCTCGCCCAGGATATTCAGATTCTTACTGATGCCGTCGAAGCCCAGCGGGCAATGGTCCTGGTAGTTAATAAATGGGACTTGGTCGAAAAAGATTCAAAGACCGCCGACCAGATTACGCTCAGCATTAAAAGCGCTATCGCCACCCTCGCCTATGTTCCGGTCGTTTTCATTTCGTCGCTTTCCGGACTCAGGATTACACGGGTGCTCGAAAGCGCTGACTCCGTCTTTGAAAATTGGAACCGCCAGATTGCCACCGCCGAATTCAACAAAATCCTCGAAGAAATAATTCAAAAACAGCCGCCGGCCGCCGTCCATGGAAAATATATCAAGATATTTTATGGACTGCAGGTCGGAGTCCGTCCGCCCACCTTCCAGCTCTTCTGCAATCACCCCGAACTGCTGAAGAAAAGTTACCTCAGATTTATTGAAAATCAGATACGTCAGAGATTTGATTTTGAAGGAACGCCTCTAAAGTTCGCTTTGCGACGGCGAAATTGACAGGCTTGCCGTTACGGCTTGGCGCTCCGGCGTCTCAACCAGCCAAGACCAAGCGAGCCAAGACCCAGCAGTGTCAAAGTGGTTGGTTCCGGTACCGGGGCAGGGCCGTCGGGGTATGAATCATTCTCCCCTGAAGACGATGGCGCAATATCCTGAATAATCAGTTTCTGCCCTGCATTGTCTCCCCCTTCGTCGCTGTAATTGGCGTTGTCGCTCGTCCCGGACGTCCCAATCAAGGAATACCCGGCATGATTCGCTTTATACGAGGTATGATTCAGAGGACCTGCCAGCGATAGCGAACTTACTCCCAGAACTAACGCGGCAATTAAGAACAATTTGAATTTCATAATATTCTGCTCGACTAAGATATTATTTCATAAGAAAATAAAGCAGAAACTATGCCTCTTCCGCTTCCCCAAACCTCTCACCATTCTCTGGATGTTAGCTTTCAAAATCTAAGGCACAATGATTCAACAGCATAGACTATCGGCTGGAATGGATTCGGGAATGGCTCGCAAGACCGTGAGCCGAAGTTTTAACAAATTGTTCAATCCCTGCGCAAAGTCTGGCCGGATAAGGTATGGAATCGGGGCTGAAAGAACTGGTTTTGTCTGAACCGAGAATTTCTGAAGACCGTTCCCGCCGTACCGGGTGGAATCCAGTTGCAGAATCAATTACTTACACGTTCCACTCTGCGCAGAGGCAAGTAACGGCCAAGAGGCACGCTTTAGAAATAAAAAACGGGAGACAGTCATCTGTCTCCCGTAGTATCTTTTATTGGGATTACGATTACTTCTTGCGAAGCCGCCTTACCAGTCCCATCCCCAGTCCGCCCAGCCCCATCAGAGTCAAGGTCCCCGGCTCCGGTACCACTCCATGAGTTTCGCCATCGTGAGAGAATGGAGCAAACTTTATCCGGGTCTTCTGCTGCTGGTTCTGGAAATAGAAATAAGCGTCAAAGTGGCTGAAATCCGCTCCCGAGAGGGCAATGGAAAACCGCTTATATTCGCCCAGCGTGCTCGAGTTAGCCAGATAACCCATAGTGGACGGGTCATAGAACTCGCCGTCATTGGTGTTCCCCACCCCGCCAACCAATCCAAAATCACCGGCATTGAACTCGGTATACCAGGCCGGATAGATATCATGGGGCGGCAGAAGATAGGGGGTGCCAAAAGTCCAGCTGTCATAAGTGTCGCTATTGACATCAACACTCACCGAACCGTTCGGGTCGCTTGTCTCCGGAAGATTGAGCGCCATACTGACCATGACATCACTGAGCGCCTCGTTGGCGGAAATGATATAGAGGTCAAATGTGCTCGATGAAACCACCCAGGTCTCGGTTTCAGTATCATATGTCCCACCCGCAACAAAAACCTGCAATGTCGGAACCGCGAAAGCCGGCGCCGTAAATAATATCGCCGCCAGCATCGTCATTAGGATCTTTCTGGTCATCTGTCCCTCATATTCAAACTGTATATTTTCTTTAACATGGCTGAATTAAACAGCAAGAATTATACCTTTTATCTGCCATTTCTGCCGGAATTGGCAAAAATCCCCCGTTTTTAGTTGTCTTTTTTAACCGATTCCTGCATTGATTCGAGTTAGACTTTTTATGACAGGCGTAAGATATTACAATTCACAATCTTATCGTGGCTTACGCACCCCAGCCAGTTACCGCCGACAGTCTCCAAACTCGGTCGCTGCGACTATGGTCGTGAGGCTGGTAAGACTGTCGTCCTTTCATTCCGAATTTCTTCCTCATTCTATAGCATGAGTCTGTTCCAAACCTGCAGGAGGCTGCACAGAGAATATTCATTCTCTTGCAGTGTCATCCAGCCGCCTCTCTTATCTTACCTTTCAGACGGAAGAATCGCCCGCTTTCAAGTTCATTCTGGAAATGCCGAATATCCAAGTGTGGAATTATCTGTAAACGACGACCGCATTTTCGAACTGGAGGGACGCCTCTCGGCGACCTGGCTGAAATTGCGCGACCTCGCCACCATGGGGGCTCTGATTACCTCAATCCTCGATATGGAGACCATCCTGTCGGTTGTTATGGAGATGTCGATTCGAACTGTGGAAGGGGAGGTCGGCTTAATCCAGTTAGCCGAAGCGGGGGAACTGGTCCCTAAAATCACCTGGGGCGTCGATGCCAGTCTGGTCAGAAATATCAAATATGAAAACGACACCGATATCGCCACCTTCTGCTTCACCAGGCAGGTTTCGGCGGTAATGAATAATTTCGACAAATCATTCGAGCATGGTCCGACCGTAAATTCCGTCCTGGCTCTGCCGATTAAGTCGCGCGCCCGTTGCCATGGCGCCATCGTCATCATCAACAAGACCTCCGGCGAGGATTTCACCGAGGAAGACCGCGAAAGCCTCGAAATTGTCATCAATTACGCCGCCGTCGCCATCGAAAATTCGCTTCTGGTCGAGGAATCGCTGCAAAAGCAGAAACTGGAGCAGGAACTCGGCATCGCCCGTCAGGTGCAGGAGACCATTCTTCCCGGCCGCGAAATCAAAATAAAGGGGGTGGACTTCGGCGCTCTTTATTTCCCCGCCCGGTTTGTCGGCGGCGATTTCTATGATATCATTACTCCCGATGACGACAATTTCCTGATGGTCATCGGTGATGTCTCCAATAAAGGGATTCCGGCCGCCATGGTGATGGCTGCTACCACCGCCATCATCCGCACCAAATTGACCGAGTCGCCCGATATCAGCCCTTCGCAACTGATGTATATTCTCAATAATGTCCTCAGTGACGGTATCATCCGTTCTCATGATATGTTCGTAACGCTTTTTATCGCCCGTTTCAGCCTCTGCGACAAAAAGGTAACTTACTGCAACGGCGGTCATCTTCCGCCGCTTTACTGGGATGCCTCGCGACGTCAGGTCTCTGAACTCCGTATGGGAGGGACCTTTGTCGGACAGTTTCCCGGAACCGCCTACATCGAGGGGGAACTGGAATTACATCACGGCGACCGCTTCTTCGCCTTCACTGATGGTTTGACCGAAGCGACCGATATAAAAGGGAGAATGTTCGGTATCGAAAAAGTAAAACAGGTCTTCATGACCGAGAAGGAACTTCCCGCCGCCCGTTTCTGCGAACGGGTCAAAAACTGGGTGGACCGGTTTACTGAAGGCTCCTCGGCTGACAGTCACGATGATTTTACCATTTTGAAACTGCGCATCTTGCCGGAGGGGGCATGAAAGAATTCAAATTCAAATATCGCTCCCTGCTGGAATCGGAAGGGGCGGCGTATGAAGACGCCAAAAGAACGCTGCAAATGGCGGGGCTCGAGTCGAAGCGAATGTTTCGCATACTTCTGGCTCTTTCCGAGGCGTTTACCAACGCCCTGGTGCATGGCAATCAATTCAATTCCGACAAGTATGTCTTTGTCAATATAACCGTTAATGATAGCGGCATCACTGCCGATATAATTGATGAAGGTGTCGGCTTTGACACCCCCGAAGGCGTCGCGCCGTTTGATGACCTTCAGGCCGAAAGCGGACGCGGGATGGGACTTATGAAATCAATCGCCGACCGCTTCCAGTTGAGAAAATCGCCCGAAACCGGCGGCACGGTCATCTCGATGTTCTTCGCCGCCGCGCCGGCTGCAGATAGACCGCCCAAGAAAGACAATATGGAGGATAAAATGGATACCGTGAAGAAAGATGAAGGTAATGTCGTAGTTCTCAGCCTCTCCGGTCGCCTCGACCTCGGAAGCGGCAACAAACTGAAAGAAGAAGTCAAAAGCATCCTTGCCGGAGGCCGCAACGCCATCCACCTCAACCTGCGCAATGTCGAATTCGTCAACAGCTCCGGTCTCGGCGCCCTGGTTTCTATCATGAAAGAAATCAGAATCCACCGCGGCCGCCTGACTCTCTCCGATATGGCTGACTATGTCCGGGAAATCTTCGATATCACCCAGCTCTCGCATATCTTCGAGATTTTTGCCACCGAACAGGAAGCCATCAATTCCTACACGCTGGTCGTCAACAGCTGAACGACTGGGCAGAATGGGGGAAATGAAAATGGCTGACAACAAGGACCGCCGCAGTATTATTATCATTGATGACGAGCTCCTCATCCGTGACCTGCTGTACGATTTCTTTGCCGAGAAGAATTGGCAGGTTACGGTGGCTGAATCGGGAAGCAAGAGCCTCGAGATTCTCAAAAGCCGCTCCTATGATGTCGCTCTGGTCGATATCAAAATGCCGGAAATGGATGGCTTGGAATTTATTCGCAAACTCCGCGACCTCTATCCGGCTATGCCGGTGGTCCTCATGACCGGCTTCCCCAGCGTGGAGACCGCCATCGAGGGAATTCGACTGCGCGTAGATGATTACTTCGTAAAGCCATTCAATATCAACAAACTGTATAAACGGCTGGAACAGATCGCCGCCGGAAAGAACGCGGTCGAAGAGCCGCGCGCCGTCGATCTCAATTACCGCATTTATCCCGAAAATATCTGATTTAATCCGCCCAAAATCGCCCTGCCTGTAACGGTTCCCCGCCTTTAGTTTTTTGTTGCTTGTAATCATTATTCTCGATTATTTTCTGTCTCACAGGAGTCGCGATGGAAGAGAAAGAAACTGCCCCGGTCGAGATAACCGATGAAATAGGTCGCTTCGCCGAAACCTATTCCTCTTTTAACAATATTATCAATCAGATTCAGCGGCAGTATCTTTCCCTCAAGGAGACCTATGAGCAGCAGAGCGCCCGGCTACAGGAAGTCAACCTGGCGCTGCAGAAGGCCATCTCCGACAACCGTATCGTCAGCGAATTCTTAAGCCGTATCCTGACCTCTCTGAATTCCGGCATTGTCGCCGTCAACCGCCAGGGCGAAATTACCCATATCAATCCGGCCGCGCAGGGAATCCTCGGATTCCACAGGAAAGGATTCACGGAAAAGCCGCTCTCCTACAAAGCCCTCTTTGAAATTGTGGAGGGGGATACCGGTTCCGCGGAATCGGCGGCGGCGGGAGGACAAACCTGCCTCAATGCCGAAAAGAAAATTAGAACCTCTGATGGCCGCCTGGTTACTCTGCTTACCTCCACCTCCGTTCTCCGTGATGAATCCGGCGCCGTCATTGGAGCTGTGGAGATCTTCCAGGATATTACCAATTTCAAGCGGATGGAAGAGGAACTGTCGCGGACGCGCGTTCTCGCCGGACTGGGGGAGATGGCGGCATCAATCGCCCACGAGGTCCGCAATCCCCTGGTAGCCATCGGCGGTTTTGCCGCCCTCCTTGCCCGCGACCTTCAAACTCAGCCCGAGAAGTTATCTATGGCCGAGAAAATTGTCGCCGGCGTCAACAATATCAACCGCACCGTCGAGACACTGCTGGTTTTTGCCCGCCGTGAAGAAATCAGCAAAGTCTCCGTGGACCTGAAGGAATTCCTCGAAATGGTCATCGCCGGCATCGTTGACGAGTACTCCTTGCAAGGTCAAGAAATCAATATTCAACTGAATCCGGGCGACACCGAGGGGAAACAGGCGCAAATCGACCCGCATCTTTTCCGCCAGGCATTGTACAATCTCGCCAAGAACGGCATCGAGGCAAATCCCGCTAATCCGACCATCACCATTCGTTGCGCCGTTCTCAATTCCTCGGAGGCGGCTCATCTGGCGGAGAAAACTGAAGAAACCATGGCGCAGTCCGACTATCTTTTAATTGCCGTGGATGATTTCGGGCACGGCATCCCCAAATCTGACCTCGCGAAAATATTTTCACCGTTCTACTCAACCAAAACTAATGGCACCGGCTTGGGGCTTTCCATCGCCTGGAAAATTATCAAGGCGCATGGGGGAGAGATTCAAGCCTCATCCCGACCCGGTCAGGGAACAACCTTTTCTATTTTGCTTCCGCTCAATCAGGAGGTTTTAAGATGAAGCTGAGTGTTTTAATCGTTGATGATGACCGTCTGGTGAACGATTTCCTCACCGAGACACTCACCCGGGCCGGCTTCCTGGTCAGTTCCGCCTCTTCCGGCGAGGAAGCCCTGGAGATGTTTGAAGAGAAGGAGTACGACGTCGTCTTCTCCGACATCAAAATGAAAGAGATGGACGGGCTGGAGCTGCTGCAAAAGATGAGGGAACAGAAAATCGACCAGCTGGTGGTAATGATTACCGCCTACGGCACCATCGAAAGCGCCGTCAAAGCAATGAAACTGGGCGCTTACGATTACCTGACCAAACCGATTTCTCCCGATTCCATTGAACTTCTTATGCGGAAAGTCACCGAACTGGTTCAGCTGCGCGCCGAAAATAAACGGCTCCGCTCCGACCTGGCCGCTCGCTATCAGAACATCGTCGGTAAGTCGCCCAAAATGAAAGAGGTCTATGACCTGATCGAAGCGACCGCCGATGCCCGCTCTACTGTGCTGGTAACCGGTGAATCTGGAACCGGCAAGGAGCTGGTCGCCCGCGCCGTTCATTACGCTTCCTCCCGCCGGGATAAACCGTTTGTTACCCTCAACTGCGCCGCTCTGCCGGAAAATCTGGTGGAAGCCGAATTATTCGGCTATGAAAAAGGAGCCTTTACCGGCGCCGTTCGTCAGCATAAAGGCCGTTTCGAAATGGCTAATAACGGCACCCTCCTGCTCGACGAAATCTCCGAAATGCCGATAAACCTCCAATCCAAACTGCTCCGCGTCCTGCAGGAGCGGGTCTTTGAGCGGGTCGGCTCCAGCGTCCCGATTGAAGTTGACGTCCGGATTATTGCCACGTCAAATCGTCATCTGAAAGAAGAGATTCGCCAGAAACGGTTCCGCGAAGACCTCTTTTATCGCCTCAATGTGATAAATATACATCTTGTGCCGCTGCGCGAGAGATTGGAAGATATTCCCCTTCTGGTCAATCATTTCATTCAGAAATATAACGAGGAAAACCGGAAGGAAGTTGAAGCGGTCGATGAGTCCGTTCTCCGTCTCTTTATGAAATATCATTGGCCCGGCAATGTGCGCGAGCTGGAAAACTATATCGAGCGGGCGGTGGTCACCAATTCGGCGAAGATTTTGAAAATGACCGATTTCCCCGGCGACCTGGCTCTGGGCAAACTGGCTGACGAAATCCCCCAGTTTGGGGCTGGCATGACTCTTGCCGAAGGGGAGAAATTCCTGATTCTAAAAACCCTCGAGCGCTTCGAGGGGAACAAGACTAAGGCGGCTGAGGCGCTTAATATCACCCCCCGCACTATCCGTAACAAACTGGCAGAATACAATATCCAGGACACCGACTAATTCAAGATTTCCCGGTTTCTGCCAATAATCTCGCTTCCGGCGGTTTAAAAATCTCCATAATTGCCGATATTTTTACTGATTGGGGTGAATCGCCATCCCTTGTGGCTGGTATTCATCTCTTTGAGCAGGAATATTATGGATATAGCAACTATTGGCGGCCTCATTATAGGCCTTGGCGCAGTCATTGTATCATTTATTCTCGAAGGGGGACACCTCGGTGCGATTGTTCAGGGTCCCGCCATGCTTATCGTGATTGGCGGCACTATCGGCGCCTCGACAGTTTCTACCTCCATCAGAACCCTCGCCAATGTCCCCAGCTTCCTGAAACTGGCTTTCTTCACCCGTCCCGTTGACCCCCTGCAGACCATCGACACTCTGGTGAAAATGTCGGAAAAAGCCCGTCGCGAAGGTATTCTCGGCTTGGAAAATGACCTGCGCAATATCAAAGACCCCTTCTTTCGCAAAGCCATTCAACTCGTTATTGACGGCTCAGAAATTACCGTTCTTAAGACTATTCTTGAAACCGAAATCGCCTATATTGAAGACCGCCACAAAAAAGGGATCCTCTTTTTCCAGAAGATGGGCGGTTTCTCGCCGACTCTCGGCATTCTCGGGACCGTGCTCGGTTTGATTCATACCTTAAGCAACACCGCCAATGCCGACCGGATGGCCGAAGCTATCGCCAGCGCTTTTATCGCTACCCTCTGGGGAGTCGGCCTGGCGAATCTCTGCTATCTTCCGATCAGCGATAAACTGAAAATGCGTCACGAAGAAGAACTGGCAACTCTCGACTTGATTATGGAGGGGGTCATATCCATTCAATCCGGCGATAATCCGCGCGTTGTAAAGACCAAACTTCTCTCCTTCATTGCGCCCCGGATGCGCGGCGGAGAGGAATAATCCCCATGCCACGCCGCCGAAAACATGACGACCATGAAAACCTGGAACGGTGGCTTCTCACCTACGCCGACCTGATTACTCTTCTGTTGGCTTTCTTCATTGTCATGTACTCCATGTCGAAAGTTGATGCCAAGCGGTTCGGCAAAATGCAGGAAGCGCTTGCCGGCGTGCTTAAAGGCGGCAGTATTGCCATCAAGAAAGGCAATGAAGTCGGCGCCATGCCCGGGCAGGGCGTTCTCGAAATCGGGCATCTCAAATCTCTCGGGCAAAAAATCGAAGAAAGCGTCCTCAAATCGGGCAATGAAAAAATGATAAGCACCGAAATGACCGAAAGAGGGCTGGTCATTCATATCATGGAGTCGGCTCTTTTTCGTGAAGGCTCCGCCGAGCTCGAGCCGCGCGCCAAACAGACTCTTGACCTGGTGGCGAAAGATATAGGAACCATACCCAACCATATCCGCATTGAAGGACATACCGACAACAAACCGATAAACACCGTCCGTTTCCCCTCCAACTGGGAGCTCTCTTCGGCGCGCGCCACCGAAGTAGTGCGCTATCTGGTCGAGACCCACGGCGTCCAATCCGACCGGATTTCTGCCCTCGGCTATGGCGAATTTCGCCCCATGGTCTCCAATGAAACCGATGAAGGTCGCTCAAAAAACCGCCGCGTCGATATTGTCGTGCTTACCATGGAAATGTCCGCCACCGAGCCAACCTCCGATCTCTATACCCCTAAAATCTGAAATCCGGAAAAACTTTCTTTGATAGTTGGAAACATCTTCCCTCGTTATATTCCTCCTGTAATTGACCAATACATTCAAGCTGAAACCATTTAACGACTTACGCTGACCTCAAATCTTTGGCATACCCCTTGCTCAAATCAGGGCGGATAATGGTATGTCTGATTTAATTAAAAAAGCGGTCTTCGAAAAAAGCGGCATCCCCGTCTTACAGAAATTTCTGGATACGGCGTCCCTGCGCCATAAACTGATAGCCGGAAATATCGCCAACATCTCCACACCGCAATACCAGAGCAAAGATATCGATTTCCACGCCGCCCTGAAAAACGCCATCGACAACCGACGCCATGTCGCCGGAAATCTTACCCACCCGTCGCACATTCCGGTTGGAAGACACAAAGACAAAGCCCCCGAAATCGAGGTCAACCGCTCGCGCGATGGCAACGGCATCAATAATGTCAACGCCGATAAGGAAGTCGCCAATCTCGCCACTAATCAGCTTTACTTCAGTGTCGGAACCACCCTGCTCGCGAAAAAATTCGAAGGCTTAAGAAACGCTATTAAGAGCAAGTGAGGATATTATGTCTGGACTCTTCAACTCCATAGAAATCTCCGCCACCGGGATGACTCTCCAGCGTCAAAAAATGGATGTCGTCTCCCAGAATATCGCCAATGTCGACACTACTCGCTCCGACAAGGGAGGTCCCTACCGCCGCCGGAGAGTGATGGTCGCCGCCGCCGAAGAAGCCGTCCCTTTCAAAAATATGATAAGCAAGTCCCGGACGGAACTCGCTCGCACCGACCCGGGGCATCTCCACGGCACCGTAAAAAGCCGGCAGGAGACCATTGACGTCGCCCAGGCCGAAGGAAAAGAAGTCGAAGACCCGGCGTCATCTTATCGTCTGATTCACGACCCGGGGCATCCTGACGCCGATGAGAAAGGATTTGTCAAGATGCCGGATATTGAGATTATCAACGAAATGGTCGATATGATTTCCGCCTCGCGCGCTTATGAGGCGAACACTACCGCCGTTCTGGCGGCTAAAGAAATGGCAAAAAACGCGCTGTCGATATAAGAGAAAGGAATTATTGAAATGAAAATCAATTCCATAGGAATTAATGCTTACCGGCAGACCATAACCGAAAATCAGAAACGAATCCCGACTCCCGAGGGGAACACCAAACCTCATTCGGTTGACCGCGTTCTGATCCCCGGACAGGAAAACAGCATAACCTCTAAACTGGCGGTGCAACTTAAAGGCGGAAAATTCGCCGATATACTGACCCCTGAAGAACGCCAGGCGCTGGAACTGATATTCGAAAAATTCCGCCTGGCCGGACTCGGTGATGAGCATTATGGACAGAAAGCCGCTCAGAAATCCGAACATCTCGGAAAGGTAGTTGACGTCAAATTATGAGCGCCCCTGTCAATCAAATCACCCGCCTCATTCCGTCCTTCCAGGGACAACTCCCCGCCGGGGCGGAGAAAGCCGATGGGGCTCATTTCACCGAACTTCTGGAGCAGATGATCGGCTCCGTTAATAATTTTCAAAACGAAGCGGCCCAGGCGCAACAGCTGGCCGCCACCGGCGAAGCCGCCGATTTGCATCAGGTGATGATTGCGGTCGAGGAGGCCGGTATTACTATGGACCTGTTACTGGAGATTAGAAATCGATTGGTCGATGCATATCAATCGCTCATACAGATGCCTATTTGAGAAATTCAATACTTTTTCTGGTGCCATAGGATTGGCGTCAGTCTATAAATAGGAATTGGCATGGAATACTTCAAACAACTCTTCCACAATATTTCCGCCGTCCTGAAGGCGATGTCGCCCGGCCAGGCGGTGGTTCTGGTGGCGGTCATTGCCGGCATCATCGTCGGCATTGCCGTTGTCGGCAACTGGGTCAAAACGGTCAATTACTCCATCCTCTATTCAAATCTGGAACCGGCCGAAGCCGGCGAAATTGTCAGTCAGCTGACCGAGCAGAAAATTCCTTACAAATTAGAGGATGGCGGCACTACCATTCTGGTCCCTTCCGGTGACGTCTACAAAACCCGCATCACGCTGGCATCAGAGGGGATTCCTCGTTCCGGGAATATCGGTTATTCCATATTTGACAAATCCAATCTCGGGATGACCGAATTCCTGCAGAACCTCAACTTCCGAAGAGCGCTGGAAGGGGAACTGACCCGCACTATCATGCAGCTTGCCGATGTCCAGGCGGCGCGGGTGCATATTGTCATGCCGAAAGATCGCCTCTTCAAAGCCGACAAACAGGAAGCAACGGCATCTATTGTGCTGAAACTCCGCACCCCCGCCGGACTCTCCAAATCGCAACTTGCCGGCATTACCCATCTGGTGGCCTGTTCTGTGGAAGGTCTCAAACCGCAGAATATCTCCATTATTGACTACAACGGAGAACTTCTCTCCTCCCAGACCGGCTCTGACCCGCTGGCCGGGATGAGTGCCTCCCAGCTTGATGTCCGCAAGAATGTGGAGCAATACCTGGAAAAGAAAGCCCAGAGCATGCTCGATGGCGTCATCGGGCAGGGAAAGTCAATTGTCCGCGTCACCGCCGAACTTGATTTCCAGCAGATGGAAAAGACCTCGGAAATTTACGACCCCAATTCCGCCGTCGTCCGCAGCGAGGAACGAACCGAAGAAACCAAATCATCTTCAGACAGGGGAGAGGACAGCAGCGAGGTCCGTGACGATAACAAGGTCGAGACCGCCGTCACCAATTATGAAATCAACAAAACGGTAGAGCATATTATAAACTCTGTCGGCAATATCAAACGTCTCTCAGTAGCGGTGCTGGTTGACGGTGCCTATCGCAAAACCGATGCCGCTGGCGGCTCTACCGCCGAGCCGGTCTATGAGCCGCGCAGCCAGGAAGAAATCGACCGGATTGCCGCCCTGGTCAGAAATGCCGTGGGCTTCGACAACCAGCGCAATGACCAGATAGAAGTGGTCAACCTGGCTTTCGACCGCACCTCTATGGAATTTGAGCAGCAGAAAATCGACCAGGTAATTCAACAGGAATTCTACTTCGATATCGGCAAGAAAGTCCTGTTAGTCGCTCTTGCGATACTGGCATTCCTCTATCTGCGCAAGATACTTAAGAAATTCTTTGGCTCCCTGGGTAGAATTCTCCCTCCTGCTTCGCCGACTCGCGCCGGGCAGAATATCAGCCCCTATGAAGGATTGCCGGGCGAAGAGTCGCGCGAGGTGCCGCCGATCGTTCCGGAGAACCGGCGACCCCGTCTGATTGACCAGATGCAGACCGCCGCCAAAGGACGTCCCGAAGAAATTGCCAAAGTCATTAAGACCATGATGATTGAATAAGGCGGAATATTATGGAATACGAGCAACTCAATCCTCTGCAAAAAGCGGCTATCGCCCTGGTGGCATTTGGCACCGAGGTTTCCGCGTTAGTGATGAAAAGCCTCTCCGAAACCGATATGGAAAAACTTACCGTTGAAATCGCCAATCTGCGCGATGTCCCCCCCGCCGTCGAAGAAAAAGTTATCAGCGATTGCTATCAAATCTTCATGGCGCGCCAGTACATCTCCCAGGGCGGTGTCGATTTCGCCCGCGAAATCCTGGAAAAAGCGGTCGGCAAAGAAAAGGCGTCGATGATAATCTCGCGATTGGAGTCATCCTTCAAAACCTCCGGCTTCAATCTCCTCAAGAATATCGATTCCCGTCAACTGGTCGGATTCATCCAGAACGAACACCCGCAGACCATAGCCCTGATTCTGTCGCAACTGACCGCCCAGCAGGCGGCGGCGGTCCTTTCCGAATTGCCGTCGGAACTGCAGGCGGAAGTCGCCCTTCGCATCGCCACCATGGAAAAGATTTCGCCCGATATTCTCAAAGAGATTGAATCTACTTTGGAGGGGCATTTTGAAGCCTCTGCCGAAGGCGACCTCTCCGTTTCCGGGGGAGCCAAAACCATGGCTGAGATTCTCAACGTCATCGACAGCGCCGCCGAAAAAAATATCCTGCAGTCTCTTGAAGCCGACAATCCCGACCTGGCCGCCGAAATCAAAAATATGATGTTTGTCTTCGACGATATCGTCCTGCTTGATGACCGCTCGGTGCAGCGTCTGCTGAAAGAAGTCGAAACCAAAGACCTTTCTATCGCGCTCAAAGCCGCTTCCGAAGAGGTCAAATCAAAGATATATGCCAATGTCTCTGAGCGTGTGGCGGTGATGATTAAAGAAGAGATGGAGTTCATGGGACCGATGCGTCTCTCCGATGTCGAAGCCGCCCAGCAGCGCATCGTGGAAGCGGTCCGCAAACTCGAAGAGGACGGGCAGATCGTTGTCTCCGGTCGCGGCGGCAAGGAGGATATCATTGTCTAAACTCCTGCAGTGCGCCGTCACCGAGGAACGTGTCATTATCGGCGAATACCGGGCTGATATCGAAGCCGACCGGATGGCGGAGAAGCAACTCGCCAGCCGCTTCCCGGATGTTCAAGTCACTACCTCCCTTGAAGGGAGAAAACTCATCCCGATTCAAGAAATCTTCAAGATTGAAGAGCGAATGCGCCGCGATACCGAACTGCAGCGGCAAAAAGGGTACGAGGAGGGATATAATAAGGGCATTTCCGAGGGCCAGAAAGAAGCGCGCAAAGTAGTCGCCAACTTCTCCGGCTTGATTACCGATGCCGTCAAACAGCGTGAAATACTCTATGAGGATGCCCGGCGCAAAATCCTGGAACTGGTCTTGCAGATTGCGCGCAAAGTCACTTTTGACGCCGCCCGCATCGAACCCGATATCACCGCCGGGATTATTGCCGGCACCATAAAAAAACTTACCGACAAATCTAAAATCAAAGTCAAGGTCCATCCCGACCATCTCCCGCATATTGAGCAGCAGCTCGACCGTTTCCGGGGAGATTCCACCGCCGTCAAAGAGCTCGTTATCGAAGCCGATAGCCGTGTCCTCTGCGGCGGCTGCTTTATCGAAACACCGACCGGTGATGTCGATGCCCGCATTGATTCGCAACTCGATATTATCGCCGAAGCGTTGCATGAAGTCGAAGGCACACCATGAAACCGGTTCCATACAATCTCTACTCCAGCCGTATCGAACGTCTCAGCGCCATTAAACAATCAGGTCGGGTGGCGCAAGTGGTCGGATTGGTGGTGGAGTCGGTTGGACCGGCCGTCTCTGTCGGCGACCTCTGCCGTATCGAAAATCCGGAATCGGGAGAGAGAATCAAAGCCGAAGTGGTCGGATTCCGCGACAACCGAATCCTGCTTATGCCGTTGGGCTCCATTAGCGGCATCACCCCTGGTTCAATTGTTGTCTCGACCGGCGAACAACTCCGCGTACCGGTAGGAGAAGAACTGATAGGCAGAATCCTTGGCGGATTGGGTCAGCCGATTGACGACAAAGGTCCCCTGCTGTGCACCAAGACCCGCGTTGTCGAAAGCCCTCCCATCCCGGCTCTAAAAAGAAAACGAATCACCAATCCTGTTCGCACCGGAATTAAAGCCATCGATATTATGGCATCCTGCGGCCAGGGACAAAGAATGGGAATCTTCGCCGGCTCCGGTGTCGGCAAGTCCGTCCTGCTCGGCATGATTGCCCGCGGCTCCTCCGCCGATATCAATGTCATTGCCCTGGTGGGGGAACGGGGGAGAGAGGTTCGCGAATTCATAGAAAAAGATCTGGGGGAAGACGGTTTGAAACGCTCTATCGTCGTCGCGGTCACCTCCGACCAACCTTCGCTGATAAGAATTAAAGGGGCCTATGTCGCCAGCGCTATCGCCGAGTATTTCCGCGACCAGGGCAAGAATGTCATGTTGCTGATGGATTCCGTGACCCGTATCGCTATCGCCCAGCGCGAAATCGGTCTCGCCGTCGGCGAGCCACCCGCCACCAAAGGATTTACCCCTTCGGTCTTCGCCCTCCTGCCGCGACTTCTGGAAAGGGCAGGCACTAATGACAAAGGCTCTATCACCGGACTGTACACCGTCCTGGTCGAAGGAGACGATTTCAATGAGCCAATCTCCGATGCCGTCCGCTCCATACTCGATGGTCATGTCGCGCTATCGCGACGTCTGGCATCTTTGAATCAATATCCGGCGGTCGATATCCTCGATTCAATCAGCCGGCTTATGCTTGATGTCACCTCTCCGGAGCATCAGATGCTGGCCGCTAAAGTCCGTGAAATCGTTGCCACCTACCGTGAATCCGAAGACCTTATCAATATCGGAGCCTACGTGAAAGGCTCTTCCCCTCGCATTGATTACGCCATATCCAAAATAGATGAAATCAACCGTTTCTTCCGGCAGGGGATAACAGAATTATGTCCCTTCGAGTCTGCCCTGTGCGACCTGAACGCCATCTTCGCGCCTGCCGAAAGCAGAAAAGACTCCCATGAAAAAGTTCAAGTTCCGGCTGGAGCCGCTTCTGCGGCTTAAAGAACATCAGGAAAAAGACAAACAAAAAACCCTGGCGCTGGCAGCGCAGAAAGTCTTAACTCAGGAAGAACAACTCCGCCAGATTGCCCAAAGACGATCTGAAACGCAGCAAAGCCAGCGGGACTCTCTGAGCGGACGGTTGAACCCCGGGCATCTTCTGGTTTGCTCTCGCTACCTGGGAAAACTGAAAATAAACGAACTGACCGGACGAGAAATCCTCAAAGCCTTTATTGCCGACCGCGAGAGGCAACGTCTGGAACTGGTCGAAGCGACCAAACAGAAAAAGATATTCGAAAAACTCAAAGAGCGTCGGCGCAACAGTTATATTTCCGATAATGAGAGATTGACCCAAAAAGAGCAGGATGAAATTGCCGCCAAATTATTTCTCCAAAATAAAAGCTCCCGCGTCACACGGGAGCCCTGGGGATGAAAGAATCTGTGCTCGCAAAAATTACTTTACCATTACCATGACCTTGCTGTCGGCATAATCGCCCGCCTTGAGGCGGTAAAGATATACGCCGGAAGCAAGCGGCTGGTCGTCATCACCTCTTCCGTCAAAAGTTACTCTATAAATTCCGGCCGGCAAAAACCGGTCAACCAACGTCCTTATCTTCTGTCCCAGTATATTGTAAACGTCAAGACGGACATCTGATGCTTTCGGCAGTTCAAACTTTATGGTCGTCGCAGGGTTGAACGGATTCGGGGCGTTCTGGCGCAACGCGAAATCCTGCGGCAGAATACCCTGCTCCACAGTCTTGATATCGGTGCTTGCCTTAATCTCAACGAAACCGCGATGAAAGTAAGGTCCAAATGAAGCGCCGCTGACCGGCACGAATTCCAATCCCTGCAAACCGAGATACCTGGCGCTGTCGATTATCACCAGCTCATCCGGCGCCGTCGGAGCCACATCGAACAGAATGGTCGCCAGCAACCCGGAGTCGGGAGTCAACGGAGCCAAAAGGGTGTAGCTCAAATCGATTAGAATCTGACGCTCCTGCGCGCTGGAGTTGACCACCCGGCTCGAGGCTGAAAGCCCGCGGGAATTGTCAAATATGACCGTGTCAAAAGTAAGACTGGGGGAAGAGTACCCCAGAGCCAGACGAACCTGGATAAGTTCTTCTTGATTAAAACCGTAAACATTCACCGCTACCTTCTGTCCCGGCGATGCCGTTACGCTATCAACCCAGACCGAATC
>JBFMEF010000101.1:0-25004 GCA_040753495.1 Candidatus Zixiibacteriota bacterium | reverse complement strand
CCTGCTCTGATTTCCTTCCCCTGATAGAGCAAATAAGATGCGAGAGGCACAACTTTTTCCACGGGCATCAAAAGGACCGGCGCTGCGGCAGTAAACAGTTATGCAACAATATAATCAGCCTCGCCGGGGGAGACAAGTGAATTCTGCCCGGCGACTACGCCTATGAATTATACTGCATAATTTCAAATATCTCCGCCCCGGTTGACCTCTTAATAAGGCAGCTCCCAGCCATGTAATACTGGAACTATTCGCATCATTTTTCGGAATATTTTTCCCTCCTGGCAAGCTTTGAAACTTTTCATATCAAATCTAACACTTTAGATAATAGTCATAATATAATGTAATACAATATGATATAAATCGTTTGACGGCACTTTCATCCGATGGCATAGCGGTTGCATTCAAGCCTGTCGGAGAAAAAACGTCATGATTAAAGGTCTATATCGTTCTGCCTCGGCAATGGTGCCGAGGGTCAAGATGCAGGAAATCACGGCTAACAACCTGGCTAATGCTTCTTCGCCTGGATTCAAACGCGACCAGCTATTCACGCGAGAGCTCTCCCGCGCTCAGGCTAAGCAGATGCCGCGCAAGTCCGACTGGGAAACGCCGATGATTGACCAGGTTTATACCGAATTCGAAGCCGGTACTCTTGAGAAGACCGACAACCCCCTCAACCTGGCTATCGAAGGAGACGGCTTTTTTGTCGTCGAAACGGAGTCCGGCGAAACTGCCCTGACCCGTTCCGGCATTTTCAGCGTCAATCCCGCCGGTTTTCTGGTCAATGGCGAGGGGCATCGTCTCTTGAGTGACGGAGGACCGATTGCGGTCGGTGACGGCGCTCTTTCGGTTGCCGAGTCCGGTCAGGTCGAAATTAACGGCTCGCCGGTCGGCACACTTCGAATAATGACCCTGCCCGACCGTCAGCTCCTCAAAAAAATCGGCGACAATGAATTTGTCGCGCCCGAGGATATCGAGCCTGTTGCCGCTCTCAATTATGCGGTGCGGCAGGGGTATCTCGAGGCCTCCAATGTCAATGCCATTAGAGAAATGGTCAATATGATTATCTCCTTTAGAAATTATGAGGCTGACGCCCAGGCGCTCAAAACGCAGGATGAATCGCTGGAAAAACTAATCGACAATGTCGGCCGCGTTCGATGAATGAATATCAGTGAGGTGAATTTATGATAAAAGCCATGCGAACTGCCGCCTCCGGAATGGTGGCGCAACAGATGAATGTCGATAACATCGCCAACAATCTTTCCAACGTCAATACCACCGGCTTCAAGAAAAGCAAGATTGAGTTTCAGGATGTGCTGTACCAGAACTTCCGAAAAGCCGGCACCGCTACCGCCGTTGGCACCGCTGCCCCGACCGGTCTGGATATCGGTTACGGCACTCGCGCCGTTGCCACTGTCCGCGAATTCTCGGTCGGCAATCTGCAGATGACCGGCAATCCTCTCGACTTGGCTATCTCCGGCGACGGTTTCTTTCAGATTCAGATGCCCGATGGCACCATCAGCTACAGTCGCGACGGCGCCTTCAAAGCCTCCGCCGACGGGCGAGTCGTCACTTCCGACGGCTTCTTTCTCTTTCCCGAGATAACCATACCGGAAGACGCCACCTCGGTTGCCGTTAGTATCGACGGTGATGTTTCGGTGCTGCTGGTCGGCAATGATGAGCCGCAGTCTATCGGACGAATTGAACTGGCGCGCTTTATCAATCCGGCCGGTTTGGCTGCCGTCGGTCACAATCTCTACAATCCGACCGCGGCATCAGGAAGCCCCATTGTCGGGGAACCGACCCAGGACGGCTTGGGGAAAATAGACCAGGGGTATCTGGAATTGTCAAACGTCGACGTGGTCGATGAGATGGTCAATATGATTGTCGCCCAGCGCGCTTACGAAATCAATTCCAAAGTCATCCAAACCAGCGAGGATATGACTCAAATTGTCAATAATCTGAAACGATAGGACCGGTTTTTAAATGAAAGATAAATGGATTTATCTGTTAAGTCTCCTTTCGCTACTCTTGACATTGAATGTCGCCGCCAAAAGCGACGTCGAGAAAAGCCTCATCACTTTCGTCCAGGAAAAGTATCAGCTCGATACCGCCCGGACTCAAGTGGAGATTGACCGCCTCGCGATTCCGGTCACTCTGGGCGATTACGACAGCCTGCAAATTACCGCTCTTTCCACCGCGCCTCCGCGCGGCACCCTGCCGCTGCAAATCGAATTCATTCGCGGCGGCGCCCCGGTCGCCCGCTGCCAGGCGCGCCTCAAGATTTCTTACTTCGATACCGTTCTCACCGCCGTCTGCCGTATCAAACGGGGCGAAGCGCTCACCCCCGGGCAGTTCACTCTTCAGAGACAAAACGTCACCTCTCTGACCGAAAAACCGCTCACCTCCTTTGCCTCTCTGGAAAATAAAGCCGCCCTCCGCAACATTAATATCGGGCAGCCCTTGCTGGAAAACATGCTCGAAGATATCCCTGATATCAGACCGGGGCAGGAGATTCAAATCAAATACAATTCGGGAGCGCTGTCGGTCTCAGTAATCGGCGTCGCTCTCAGCAAAGGCCATATCGGCGAAACCATAAAAGTCCGCAACAAACAAACAGGAAAAATAATCAAAGCCGTCGTCATCGATTCCGCATCGGTGGCGCTTGCCCAACTGTGAGGAATTTATGAATATCCGAAAGATTCTCTTTTTCATTTTAATACTGCTGCTTCTGCCCTTTGGGCTGCGCGTATGGTCCGGCGACTTCGGAAGAGCCAATTCGCTCTATACCGATATCAAAGCCAACCGGGTCGGCGACCTGCTGACTGTCCATATATATGAAGCCTCCAATGCCAGCAGTCAGGCGGAAACCAAGACAGAGAAAAACGGCTCCTATTCCACCGAGGGGGGACCCGGCATCGGCTCCCTTGATTTCATTCCCCTCTTTGGCGCTTCGGGAGAACACAGCAATTCCTATGACGGCAAAGGGGAGAACCTCCGTCAACAGACCCTCCGCGCCAAAATGTCGGTCACCGTAATCAGCGTCAAAGACAACGGCGACCTGGTCGTCAAGGGTAGCCGCACCGTCGGAATCTCCAAGGATAAAGAAACTATGACCCTTACCGGTGTCGTTCGCCAGAAAGATGTTCGGCCCGACAACAGCGTCGATTCCTATCTGATAGCGGATGCCGAAATCAACTACACCGGACGCGGCGCCACGAATAACGCCAGCCGTCCGGGACTCATCGCCCGCTTCTTCAACTGGCTCTTTTAGGAGTTGTTATGGGAAAAATATACTGTCTCAGAATCTCACTGCCGTCGCTGCTACTGCCCATTTTGCTTCTGGCTTTTCAACTCTTTCCGCCGGAGAGCGAGGCGGCGGCGCGCATTAAAGATATCACCCGCATTCAGGGCGAAAACGAGTTTGATCTGATGGGGTACGGCTTGGTCATCGGTCTTGACGGCACCGGCGACAGCAAAGGAACCCAATTCACAGTCCAATCGCTCGCCAACATGATGCAGCGTCTCGGACTAACCGTGGAGCCGGACAAATTGAAAATAAAAAATGTCGCCGCCGTCATTGTCACCGGGAAAATCAGCTCCCACCATCAGATCGGAGACAAAATTGACGTCACCGTCTCCTCTCTGGGTGATGCCACCTCTCTGCAGGGAGGAATGCTTCTTTTCACCCAGCTGGCGTCATCAAACGGTGAGGTTTTCGCCGTAGCCCAGGGACCGGTCTCTATCGGCGGCTTTAATGTACAGGTAGAAGACGGCAATAAGATTATTAACAACTACACCCTGGTCGGACGTGTCCCCGGGGGCGGCTCAATTCAGAGAACTCTTGAAAGCCAGGCCGCCAACAATGAACTGAATCTTTCCCTCCAGATTCCCGATTATTCTACCGCCGCCCGGATTGCCCATATGATAAATTCCAAATATGGTGTTGTCGCCTTTGTCGATAACCCCGCCATCATCCGCATAATCGTTCCCGACTCGCTCTCCTACCGAAACGAGCGGGCACGCTTCATCGCCGATATCGGCGCCATGATGATTGAGCCGGACCAGGTGGCGCGGGTCGTCATCAATGAACGCACCGGAACCATTGTCGCCGGTTCCCATGTGAGCATTGCGCCGGTTGCAATTGCCCACGGTAATATCACCGTCAATATTCAATCGATGCCGGTCATCTCGCAGCCGGAGCCATTCTCTCGCGGTGAGACCGTAGTTGTCCCCGAATATCAGATTTCCGTCGATAATGAAAAAGCTCGTGTCATTCATCTGGAAGAATCCGTATCGCTGGCAGATGTCGCCTCCGCTCTCAACAAAATCGGCGCCGCTCCCCGCGATATCATAGCCATCTTTGAAGCCCTGCGCCAGGCGGGCGCTCTGCGAGCCGAACTGGTGATTATCTAAGATGCGTATCGGCGCCCCTATATTTCGTCTGCCCCCGGCTTCTCCCCAAAGCCCCATTTCCATTAAGGGGGAGACCAATCTCGAGGTGGAAAAGAAAAAACTGTTTCAAACCGCCAAAGAATTGGAATCGCTCTTTCTTTACCATGTTCTCAAAGCGATGCGAAGCAGCATTCCCCGAGCCGATAATGAATCCGCCCTGGCTCTGGGAGGAGGTATGGGGAAAGATATTTTCACTCAAATATTTGATGAGGAACTGGCAAAGAGAATCTCCGGCAACGGCGACCGAAGTCTCGCGGCGATTCTCTATCGCAATCTCGAAAAGTCGCTGGAGCGCAGTCACGCCGCTCCGGAAACGGTTACACCGCCGACCGAAACCCCGTCCTTTCCGGTCAAGCAGAATCTGCCGGTAAAACCGTATCTCCAGCTTGAATCCTCGCCCGATACGGCTGCTTCATCGCCGCTTCCGCCGAAAATGACCGGCGCTTTAAATCCTTCGCCAATTACTAACCGCCAGAGCCAGGCGCCGGCAGCGCCGACGGAAGGAATTAAGTCGCTTCGCCCCAGGGATAATGCTTTTTCAACTGTTGATAATGAATCTATGGGTCGCTTCGGCGAACTGATAATTCGCGCTTCCGCCAAATACAAACTCGACCCGCAGCTTCTCTCCGCCGTCATTGATGCCGAATCGGGCGGCAATCCTGATGCCGTTTCCCCGGCCGGAGCCAAAGGTCTGATGCAGCTTATTGATTCCACCGCGGCTGAGATGGGTGTCAAGGATTCCCTGAATCCTGAAGAAAACATCGAAGGAGGCGCCCGCTACCTGAGAATTCTACTGGATACCTTCGGCGACCTCAAAAAAGCGCTTGCCGCCTACAACGCCGGACCGGCTACCGTGAAAAAATATGGGGGAATCCCGCCATACCGCGAGACCAAAAACTATGTCGACAAAATTATGAAATGCCTGCGGTCTATACAGGAGCCGGCGCAATAAATATATGTGCTAAAGGAATTTCGCTAAATGCCGAAAGATTTTATGACAGAAAGTTCAATTTCTGAACTGGTGCAACAGTTGATTGAAATCTTAAAAAGGGAAGCGTCCCTGTTTGAAACATTCCTGGCTCTGAGCGCCAGGCAGCAGGCAGCGCTGGTAAAAAACGACCTCAACGACCTGAACGCCGCCACCGAGCTGCTTCGGGAGAAAGTTGTCGAAGCCAACCTCGCCGCAAAAAAGAGGGAAGAACTGATAAGGAATATTTCGGCAGATATGGGAAGTCGCGAAAGTCTTACTATTACCAAACTGATGCAAGCGGTATCCTCGGGGCAGGCCGAGACTCTCGGCACACTTCGCCATACCCTTCTGGATTTTCAACAGAAAATCGCGAAGATAAATTCTCAGAACGAAATGCTTATCAATCATTCCCGCGACAATATTATAAAAACAATGGAACTCCTGGCGCGCCTGAGCGCCAATGATAAAAGCTATGTCAATGACGGCAAGCCGTCGGCGACGCAGACCAGTTTAACCCTGGATAGGAGAGCCTGATGGCCGGTCTATTCGATGGCTTGGAGATGGGGAAACGAGCCCTTTCCACCCACCAGTTGTCCCTGAACACGGTCGGGCATAATATCTCAAACGTTAATACTCCCGGCTACACCCGGCAACGGGTCAATACCACTACGACTTATCCGCAAAAAATCCCTTCCGGCCTGGTCGGCACCGGCGTCAAGGCGGTCGATATCGTCCAGATACGCGACCTCTTCTTGAACCGGCAATTCCGCGAAAACAACAAAGCCCTCGGTCAATGGACCTCGATGGAGAAAACTCTGACCCAGATCGAATCGATTTTTACCGAACCTAACAAAGATTCTCTGAGCGACCTCCTCGACCAGTTCTGGACCTCCTGGTCCGATTTAGCCAATAATCCCGAGTCCATGGCGGCGCGCACCGCCCTGGTGGAGCATACCAATCTCCTCACTAGCGGATTCAATCGCCTGTACCGGCAGATGTCCGACCTCTCCAAGAGCGTTGACAATGATGTCGTCATGACCGTCCAGAAGGTCAATGACCTCGCCGAGGAAATCGCCTCGCTGAACCAGCAGATTGCCCGCGCCGAACTGGGAGGACAAAAAGCCAATGACCTGCGCGATAAGCGCGATCTGCTTATCGATGAACTCTCGCAGTATGTTGATATCAATTCCGTCGAGCAAAAAAATAATACGGCAACTGTCTATATCGGTTCTCTGGCAATCGTCGAAGGCGTTACCTCCTTTAAAATCGGAACCCGCAAGACCGTCGCCGGCGAAACTACCGCCAGCGCTATCGTCTGGGCCGGAACAACCAAAGAAATAAAAAATCTCAATGGAGAACTTCTCGGGATGGTGGAAACCCGCGACCGCATTCTCCCGGATTATATGGCGAAACTTGATGAAATGGCGCAGGCCCTTATCTCTCAGGTAAACAGCCTGCATCAGACCGGTTTCGGTCTGGATGGCTCCACCGGGCTTAACTTCTTTGACCCGCTGAAAAACGGCGCCGCCACTATTGCCATCAATTTCAGCATTGCCAGCAATGTTAACAAAATCGCCGCTTCTCAGGGCGGAGAAGTCGGCGACAATCTCAATGCCCTGGCTGTCGCCGACCTGCGGTACTCCCAGGTATTGAGTCGCGGCACCGCCACCTTGAGTGAGTTTTATAATTCCCTGATCGGCGAACTCGGAATCGATTCGTCCAAAGCGCAGGGCTTAAAAGAAAATTTTGAATTGCTCTTAAATCAAATTGAAAATGCGCGGCAGGCAGTGCAGGGAGTCTCGCTTGATGAAGAGATGGCGCAGATGATAAAATTCCAGCATGCCTTTGATGCCGCCGCCAGGGTAATTACGACCATGGATGAAGCCCTGGTAACTGTCATCCAGGATATGGGTCTGGTTGGCAACTAAGAGAGGATTTAGTCCTGAACATTAACTGGCCACGGAGGGTATTTTGTTAATTCTGACAAGGAAGTTAGGGGAGTCCATAACCATTGGAGATGATATCAAGGTTACGGTGCTGGGGGTCTTTGGCCGCCAGGTTCGAATCGGAATCGATGCGCCTCCGCGCGTGGTCGTCCACCGCGAAGAAATATACGTAAAAATCCAGCAGGAAAACCGCAAAGCGGCAAAGTCGGTAAAACAGGACCTGGCTACCGTGGTAAAACTGCTGAAGGATAAGATATCCGGCGACTCCCGCAAGAAAAAGAAAACCCCGGATATCAAGTACAAGAAATCGCACCCCAAGCCGCCTCTGGATGAGAAAAAAGGAGAATGAAACTTCCGCCACGGCGAAGTTTTTTATGAAAGAAATGGGACGCCGATGAGAGTTACTTCTAAAATGATTAACGACCAGGTCATTTACAACCTGAATCGCTCCCTCTCCGGTTTCATGCGCTTGCAGAGCATGCTTTCTACCGGGCGAAGAATCAATACTCCTTCCGATGACCCTATCGGTACACAGAAAGACCTGTCATACCGCAAGGTCCTGACCGAGATTGCTCAATTCAAGAAGAATACCTCCTCCGGTCTGACCGTGCTTTCGACTTATGATACTTTGATGGGCGATATGAAAGATGCCGTTTCCTCCGCCTACGAAATCGCCGTCGCTCTTTCCAACGACACCTATGACGCCACCGCCCGGACCGGCGCCGCCACCGAAGTCGAATCCCTGTTTCGTCAAATGGTTGACCTGGCGAATACCCAGCTGGAAGAGCGCTATATCTTCTCCGGATTTAGAACGCAGACTAAACCGCTGGTAACCTCTTCTAATGGTGTCGAATATGTCGGCGACCAGGGCATTTTCCAGGTCGAGGTGGAAGCGACCACCAAAATGAGCATCAATATGTCCGGTTCCGACCTTCTCTTCCGCCGACTTTCGGCTCTGGGGGAAGATGCCGATCTCAAAATCGGAGTGGATGCCGCGACCCTTCTTGCCGACCTGCATCTCGGCAGCGGCATCGACCAGATCCCCGGCACCTTCACCGTCACCGACAACAATCTCGGCATTCAAATCACTGTTGATGTCAGCGGTGCTGTTACTCTCAATGATGTCGTCACCCAGATAAATTCGCAACTGACCGCCGGCGGCATTAGTAATCTTACCGCTGATTTTGGCCTGGAAGGGAACAACCTCCGCTGGGTTTCCGTACCTAATGGTCTGGTGTCAGGCGGCACACTCCTTTCCAATCTGAACCAGGGAAGCGGTGTCGATATGTCCTCCGGTAAAATAGCCGTGCATACCGGCGACAATTCCACCTACATCGAAATTGACCTCTCCGGCGCCTCTGATATTAATGACGTCCTTAATACCATCAATACCACTCTTGCCGCGCGGGGAGTGAACAACGTTACCGCATCTCTCAATGCCGCCGGCACCGGCATCGATATTACCGATTCCAACGCGATACCGCTGGGACTGCGGGTAGATGACGTCTCTGCCGTTAGTCGGCTTGCCGCCGACCTCGGCATTGTCGGCGCCATCAATCCTGTCCTTGCCGGAAGCGACCTCAACCCCCGTCTCGATTTCACCGTCGCGGAATCGCTTGCCGGCGAAACCACCGCTGCTGACCTGGGACTGCTCGGCTCATCATTCATCTCGTTGAGCGGCCAGTCTCTTGAGACGCGCCTGACCATGAATACTCCTTTAAGTCTTCTCAATAATGGTCTCGGCTTCGATTTGGGACAGGTTAAAATCACCAAAGGACGCTCCATGGCATATTTCGACTTCGGCAACTCCGCCTACAACACGGTCGGTGATATTATTAACGCTCTCAATGCTACCGGCATCGATATGACCGCCTCCATCAATGCCGCTCAGACCGGAATTCAGATCGTACCTGATGACAATAACAGCACTTTCATTATAGAAGAACTCGATGGCGGCCGCACCGCCCATCAGTTCGGCATTTTCGGCTCCTCGGACCTGCTCGGCTCCATGCTGGTTCTGGTGCGCGCCCTCCAGACCAACGACCGCGAGGTCACCGGCGCCCTTATCGATAATTTGAATGATGGTATGCAGCTCCTTTTGGAGAATCGCGCCTACGTCGGCGCCAAAGTGAAACGGCTCGAAACCACCACTGTCCGCCTGGCGCAGCTGGAAAACAATTTCACCGCTCTGTTGAGCGAAGTCGAGGATGCCGACCTCACCAAAACCATCAGCGACCTCTCCATGAAAGAAAATGCTTATCAGGCGGCTTTGATTGCTTCTTCCAAAATTATCCAGCCGTCTTTATTGGATTTTTTGAAATAGGGAATTTAAGATAAAGGTTTTTCCGATGAAAATCACATCACTCAGGTTTGGAACTCTCGAAATCCCCGAGGATAAAGTCATCAGTATGCCGAAACCGATTCTCGGATTTGAGCATCTGACCCGCTATTGCATTATCGAGCGGGAAGACAGCGAGCCTTTCCTCTGGTATCAGTCGGTCGAGGACCCCTCCGTCGCCTTCATCGTCGTCAATCCCCTTTTCTTCTACCCCGAGTATCGGATTGAAGTCGCTCCCAAGGAGATTGAGGAACTCAAAGTCTCCGACGTTCGCGCCGTTGAGACTTACGTTATCGTAACCATACCGGCTGACCCCCGACAGATGACCGCCAATCTTCAGGGACCGATTCTAATCAATACCGAAACACGCCTGGCAAAGCAGATGATACTGGTTAATTCCGACTATCGCGTCAAGCATTTTATCCTCGGTCCTGCCGAGCGCAATGAAATGGAAACAGAATCTCATCTGGAGCGCGAGGCGCCGGTAACTGTTTGAGATGACCGCCGGAAAGAAAAAGAAATCAGTGCGGCGCGCCGCCGGCAAAGTCACCCGCCGTTCCTCCGGCCGGAAAACCGCCGCTCTCAAAGGGGAGTCGAAATCCGATATTATCTCCCGGCTCAAAGAGGCGCTCCGCCTGTATCAAGAAAAAGACTTTGAGGCCGCCTACCGTATCTGGAGCGAATTGGAATTCGCCGCACAATCCAATGAGTGGCAGGCAGAGTATTGCCGTCTCGGCTCCTTTCTGCTTGCCCACAAGGGTCGCTTTGTCGAATCCGAACAAAACGCCCTCCGGGGGCTTGAACTGGCTCCCGATAATCTCGATTTTCACTTCGCCCTGGCATATATATATCTAACTCTTCGCGATTACGGAAAATGTATTCGCCATGCCCATGCTTATCTGGAAATTCCGCAGCGCGCTAAATCCTCTTTCTGGAGCGCCCCGGATGAGTATCTCATTTATAATTATCTCGGCACCGCCCTGCAGGCTCTCGATGATTTAGTGGAAGCCGAATCCGCCTTCCGCAAGGCGATAGAACTTGCCCCGTCGTACCACCATCCCTATGTCAATCTGGCAAATCTCTATATCCGCGCCCGCAAATTTACCGAAGCGGAAAGTCTGATTAAAGCGGGATTGCAAAAATGCTCCCAGGTGCAGGAGCTGCGTCTCCTCAAAAAATCTCTGGAAACTCGCGCCACCGTATCCGCCTGCCTGATTGTCAAAAACGAAGAGGAATTTCTCCCTAACTGCCTGGAGTCAATTCGCAGCTGGGTCGATGAAATCATCGTGGTCGATACCGGCTCCACCGACCGCACCGTCGAAATCGCCCAGTCTTACGGGGCAAAAGTATTTCATCAGGCATGGGAAAATGATTTTTCCAAAGCCCGCAATTTCTCCCTGGCTCAAGCGACCAAAGAATGGATATTCATTATTGACGCCGATGAAGAATTTGTCGCCGATGATATTCCCCTTATTCGCCAGGTCATGGCGCAAAACCAGTACCGTCTGATTTCTATCAATGTCTATAACGTCAACCGGGAAACCGGCGATGTGACCTCTTTTCTCCCCTCATACCGTCTCTATCGCCGAGAGGCCGGCTTCCATTATGACGGCATCGTTCATAATCAGTTGAAATATCCCTCCGATGAACCGGCCCTGCGGGTCGGTATCCGGCTCAAACATTATGGCTATAGTCTCTCTCCGGAAAAAATGAAACAGAAGCTCTCCCGGTCGCGGGCGCTTCTGGAGCAGCAGATTGCCGAAAACCCCCAGGACCCGTATCCCCATTTCAATTATGCCCAGCTTTTGCGCGGAACCGGCATCAATCTCGACAGGGAAACCTGCGACCTCATAATCAAACATGCTTCCCAGGCGGTAGCCATGACTGCCGGCGTTGACAAATATATCCATGTCCATCTCATGTCCCTGCATCAATTGGTTACCACCTGTCTTTGTCTCAAAGAATATGAAAAAGCCGAAGAATACTGCCATACTGCGCTGGCTATCAGAGCCGATTACCTTGATGCCGTTATGTCGCTGGGGCATGTTTACACCCATATGCGCCGTTTCCCCGATGCCCGAAAATATTTCGAGAAATATCTCGATTTGCAGGCGCGCTATGATGAATCCCAGGAGAAATCAAACCTGATTCTGCTTTACCTGCGCGCCCGCCATGTCGCTTATTATGGCTTGGGATTGATTGCTCAGGCGGAAGGCAATAGGGAAGAGGCGTTCAAAAATTATTTCAAGGTGGCATCAGAATACGGCCGTTACCTCGACACTTATCTGCGCCTCGCCCGCATCGCTCTTGAAGGTAATCAGCCTGCCGCCGCAATTGAGTTTTCTCAGCAAGAACTGCAGTGGCACCCCGATTCCGCTTTGGCTAAAGTCTATCTGGGCGAGTCCTGCGCCGGTCTCAATGACCAGCCTAAAGCGGTCGAATATTTTAACCAGGCATTGCAGAGCGATTCCAGCAATCCCGAGGTCTATGAGCGCGCCGGCTGTTTCTTCGCCAACGTTGGCAGAGTCGATATCGCCCTGTCTGCCTTCAGAAAACTAAACTCCCTCGTCCCCGATTATCCGGCCGGCCTGAAACTGCAGGCACGAGCTGCTTTCGACGCCCAGGACTATGCCACCGCTATTAGTTCCTATGAAAGATTGCTCGAAATCGCGCCCCCTGAACCGGAACTGCTTAACGACATCGCCAATTGCTATTATCGCCTTAATGATTTTGATAAGGCGGAAATGTATTATCAACAGGCGCTCGCCGGTGGCGCCAATCTTGCCATTGTTTACCGCAATCTTGGTTTGGTCAAAATGAAATCAGCCAAACTGGAAGAAGCCTTTTCTCTTTTTGAAACTTACCTGAAAGCGGCTCCCGACGACCACGAAATCCAGCTTGCCACCGCCGCCCTTGCCGTCAAATCAGGCCGCTTTGCTGATGCCATATCGCTTTATGAAAAATACCTCAAAATCAATCCGGGTTCTGTTGAGGGGCTCTTTGGAATCTCGGAATGCTACTTCAATCTGGGGCATATCGATTCTGCCACAATAGGTTACAATCAAGTGCTCAAGCTGAATCCCGATTTCCAGCCGGCCCGCGAACGTCTGCGGCAAATCAGCGCCGTTGGCGCCCCAGTCTAATCAATTACTCAATATCCCCGTCAAATTCGACCATTTTGCTCCCCCGGCTTAAGTTTTGACCACTTCTGCCGATTAAATCTATCATGAAAATGTGCCTTTATCAGGCTTAAACTTTAATGTAATCACGGGGAGGTGCATAACACAAAATTCACTTTCACTGCAATAGGAATGGTGACATCGGATGTGGTCCTTTTGTCGGACCGATTATTGTGTGCAGGGTAAGGATACCCTCTGAACAATTCAAGGAGGAAATGACAGATGTCACTCCGCATCAACAACAACATTGCCGCAATAAATGCTCACCGTAACCTGGTGCTGACTACTTCCAGTCTTTCCAAGACCATGGAAAAGCTGTCGTCCGGTTACCGGATTAACCGCGCCGCCGATAACCCGGCCGGTCTGGTTATTTCCGAGCAGTTCCGCGCCCAGATCGCCGGCTTGAATCGTGCCATTGACAACTCCGAAGGGTCAATCAACATGATTCAGACCGCTGAAGGCGCCCTCACCGAACTGAACAACCTCTTGATCTCCATGAGAGAGCTGGCCATTCACGCCGCCAACGAAGGCTTCAATGATGCCAATCAGCTGGCTGCCGACCAGGCCGAAATCGACAATGCTATCAAGACCATTGACCGCATTGCCGCCAACACCCAGTTCGGTACCAAGAAACTTCTTGATGGCAGCAAAGCCAACATTGCCACCATTACCACCTCCAATTCTTCCCTGGTGACAATTAAAGAGAGCTTCCTCTCCACCGGCTCACATTCTATCTCTGCCACCAAGACATCCGATTCCACCGCCACTCTGAATACTTCCTCGCTCGGGCTTACTCTCGACACCACCGTCGTCCCGTATAACCTGACCGAAGGTATTCATAACCTCGACGTCATCCAGGCTTCCGCCGGCGCCATCAAGAGTTCCGGTGGCATCGACCTGACCGACGCTTTTGGCAATGGAATTACGTTTGCCGCCGCCGCTACCTCGGCCCAGATCACTTCTGATGCCGCTATCGCGGCTGACGCCGTCGCGGCTAATGCCGGCAATTATTCCGTCGTTCTCAACTATCAGGAAAATGGCGAAGCCGTTACCGGCAGCCAGACCCTGACCGTAGCGGTTGCCTCCGGCGACACCCTGACTGATATCGTTGCCGCCTGGAATTCCGCTATTTCCAACAACGCCTCGCTGGTTGGCAAGATTGAAGTTGCCACTACCGCGACTGATGAAATCCAGTTCCGCAGCGTCAACACTGGCGCCCAGTACTCCGTAGCTCTGAGCGGGTTCACTTCCACCGCCACCACCGACTGGTTCTCCTTCTCCGCCACTGATTCCCGCGGTTCTTCGGCGAACGAACTCAACTTCACCGTCGTCGATTATAAGAACCCCACCGGCCACACCGCCACTATCGCCATCACTGCCGGAACCTACAGCTCCATGAGCAGCCTGATTACGGAACTGAATACCCAGTTGACCACCGCTCTCGGCACGGCCGCTACCGCCGTCAACAATCTGACCGCCAGCCTCGTCGGCACCAATCAGATTCGTTTTGCCACCGCCGATGAAGGCAGTGACTACAGCGTCCAGTTCAACAATACCGGGACCTCCACCGGCGACGCCATGCATATACTTGAACTGAGCCGCGACACCATCGCCAACGCCGGCACCGATGCTCTTGTCAGCTTTGACGGTTATACCACGGCCGTTACCGCTGTCAACTATTCTTCCACCCGTGACATCGTCATCGGCAACAAAGCCGACGGTCTCACCGGAAGAGGCACCATCGGTCTCACCGTGTCAACCGCCTCCAATGGACTCAACCTTGGCAGTCTCCTTCTGAACGTTACTGCCGCCCGTTTTGATGTCCGCCTTGATGCCGGTCCCTCGACCTCCGTCACCGCTGGTGTTGACACTATGGTCTTCAACGCCGACCGCACCGAGTCGCTGAAGCTGAATATCGCTCTCACCTCCAACGGCGGAACCGAGACCATCAACAATACCGACCAGTCACTGGTCTTCCAGATTGGCGCCAATGTGGGCCAGACCGCCAAAATCGGTCTCCCCAACATGTCCGCTTCTTCGCTGGGCCGCAACCTTGCCGGCAACATGTTCACCTCGCTGGCGCAGATCAATGTGACCACCGTTCAGGGAGCTCAGGATGCTCAGTCCGTTATCGACCGCTGCATCGATGAAGTCTCCACCTCCAGAGGTACCCTCGGGTCATTCCAGAAGAATACTCTGGAATCCAACCTGCGCAACCTCCGCATTGCCTCGCAGAACCTGACCGCGTCAGAGTCCAATATTCGCGACACCGACATGGCGAAAGAGATGTCGGAATTCGTGAAATATCAGATTCTGCTCCAGGCCGGTACCGCGATGCTTGCCCAGGGCAACCAGGTTCCTCAGGTCGTCCTCTCGCTGTTCGGCGCATAAGTCGTCTAATCGCTTTCCGGCGGGGTATTCAGCCCCGCCGGAACGCTTTCCCCAACCGTTCATATATCATCCTTACCCGGCTCGTCCCCTTTAGATATTCTGATTTTGTCCGATAATCTAATAGATGTCTCCGATGCCGAATTTTGCCGTGTCGCAAACTCGAATATCGGATAAACATAAGTTAAACCGGCGGCACAAAGCCGCATTATAGGAGTCTTTATGCCGGGACTGCAATCTATTCAGGGTCTCGCTTCCAATCTTGATATCGATTCTATAGTAAATACCATTATTGAAGCGGAGCGACGGCCGGTCGCTCTTCTGGAAGCCGATCAGGAACTCAAAACCAAGCAGGTTGCCGCCTATCAGGCGGTTGCGGCAAAATTCCTCGCTCTCAAATCTCATCTCGCTACTATGCTTCGCCGCGCCTCCTTCGAAAAATACAACATCCGTGTTTCTGATGAATCCGTCCTTTCCGCCACCGCCAGCGGTTCCGTCGCCGATGGCTCCTACGCCCTGCGCGTCCTCTCCCTGGCGACCAACCACCAGATCGCCACTCATGGCTTCGATTCTCCCTCAGCCACAACTTTCGGAACCGGAACCTTGCAGATTTCTGTTGGTGATGCCAGCCCCCGGACCATCAATATTGAAGCCGGCAAAAACTCTCTATTGGGAATAAAAGATGCCATAAATGCCGCCCGTATCGGCGTCACCGCTTCCATCATTAACGACGGCACCGCTTCCAAACCATATCGTCTGATTCTGACCGCCGATAAAACCGGGCTCAAAAACTCCATTAATATCAGCCAGTCCTTAACCGGAGGGGAGAGTCTTGATTTTTCCACTGCCATCTTTGATAACCCCGAGGAGATAATCTCTGCCACCGGTTCCTCCTCTGCCATAACGCTTGGCTCCTCGGCTGTTTATACCGGCGCTACCAATAAAACCTACACTTTCACCGTTGCCGGCAATGGCTCTCAGACAATAGGCACCGATAATATTACCGTCAACTGGACCGATGGCGCCAACTCCGGCTCCATTCTGGTAACTCAGTCCGATACCGAGTATGAATTGACCGGTAACGGCTCCGATGGCTTGCGCCTGCAGTTTTCCGCCGGAACTCTAAACGCCGGCGACACCTTCCAGGTCAGCACCTTTGCGCCACTTCTGCAATCGGCGAATGATGCTCAAGTGGCAATCGGCGGCAACGGCTCCGGTTCCCCTATCGTCGTCAGCTCCGCTACCAATACTTTCACTGACCTCATTCCCGGCTTGAGACTCGACCTCAAAAAAATCAGCGACCCCGGCTCAACCATCAGTATTCAAACCTCCAAAGACACCTCCTCGGTCCGCAAACTGATAGATGATTTTATTGCCAAATACAATGACGTCATGGATTTCATTGATGAGCAGAACACCTATAATCAGGATACCAAAGAGTCCGGCGTCCTTTTCTCCGATTTCTCGCTGCAGGTCATGCAGTCTTCGCTCCGCACCACCGCAACTTCCGTCATCGCAGGCCTCACCGGCGGCAGCAGGAGCCTCGCTTCGTTGGGCATTCGCTCTAACATGGATGGCCGTCTGGCGGTGATGAATTCCGCTACTCTGAACGACGCCATCAGCAGCAACTTTGAAGATTTCCTCAAGGTCTTCATCGATTCCGGGCAGTCGTCTTCATCCTTCATCGAGTTTATCTCGGCCGGAACTAAGACGGTCGATGGCCAGAAATACGATGTCGATATCACTCGCGCCGCCACCAAAGGATTCTTCCAGGGAACCAATATTGCCGACCCCTCCCTGACGCCCCTTACACTGACAGAAACCAACAATATGCTCAAGCTGCGGGTTGACGGCGTTGTCTCCAATGATATCGTCCTGACCCCGGGCATCTATTCTTCCGGTGATGACCTTGCCACGGAACTTCAGACCCGCATTGATGCTGATTCCAAAATCAAAGCCCTTGGTGTTCGGGTCGAATGGGTCAATCTCGGCGAAACCGGCTATCTGAAATTGACCAGCGGCTCTTATGGCTCCACCTCCAAGGTCGAAATGTACACCTCGATTGCCAACAGCGCTTTCGCGACGCTCGGTCTTGCCAACGGACTGGTCAATCCCGGACTGGATGTCGAAGGGACTATCAATGGCGAAACCGCTACCGGCTCGGGGCAGATTCTAACCGGAAATGAAGGAAATCGAACCACCGACGGTCTCAAACTCAAGATTACTTTGGAGAATTCCAGCCTCGTTAATGGCGCCGAAGGCTCTATTACCCTGGCCAAGGGAATTTCCTCCCGTCTGGACAAGGTTCTCGATAATATTACCAAGAGTATCGATGGCTCCATCGCCCGCCGCACCACCGCCTTGAATAATCAAATCGATAATATCAAAAAGCAGATAGAAGACTATGATGAGCGGCTGGCGGCTCGCAAAGAGAGTCTATACAGACAATTCTTGGAGATGGAGAGCGCTCTTTCGGAATATCAGGCGCAGGGCGCATATCTCGAATCGCAACTGGCAAATCTCTCCAACCTCTTTTCCGGGAAAAAGAAGGAATCATGAACCAAAAGGTGCAAAGTTATCTCGCCGCCGATACTCTCGGCAAATCGGTGCCGGATCTCATTATCAAAGTCTATGATGGCGCCATCAATAATATTTCCGATGCTTCCCGCTTCTACCAGAGCGACGAACTCACTCGCGGTTACGACGCCCTGGAGAAAGCCAAACGGTTCATCGTGCATCTCTACACCACCCTCGATATGGAAAAGGGCGGTGAAATTGCCGACCGCCTTTCTAAACTATATGTCTTCATTCTGGAGCAGATTAACATTGCTCAGGCAACCGGCAATCAGAAAGTCATGGAAGAATCGATGGTAATACTCAAGAATATCCGGGAAGGTTGGAGTCAGCTGGCGGAACAGACGCGGAAAAAACCGGATACGGCCGAAACACTCCCCGGACCGCCGTCCGGAGCTAACCTCTCCTTTTCAATTTAAGAGGACTGTTATGGAATACAACCAGATCACCCAGCTCGAGCGCGAATTAGTTTTTGTCCTGAAAGAGGAATATTCCTTTTATCAGTCTCTTTATATCCTTATCGATAAACAGCGCGATATAATCAAATATGAGCGTGACGAAAAACTGCTGGAGTCGTTTACCGAGATGGAGCGATGCCATCAGAGAATCATGCAGTCGGAACAGAAAATAGCCGCCCTGCGGGAGAAAAACCCCAAGCTGTTTCAGATTGCTGCGGCTGCCCCTGAAGTCAAGAAACTGGTCAACAGCATTGTTACCCTTGTCAAAAAGAACATCGACCTGGTCAAAGAAAACGAGGATTTTCTCAAGAGCCGTCACGACCGTATTAAATCCGAACTTAAAGAACTTCGCAATAGTCATAAGATATTGCGGTACATAAGGGAAGTGGAGCCGGCGCCAATCTTTGTGGACGGCCAGAATTAGATAAAACGTTCTTAAATTCAAGCGCCACCTCGCCGATAGGATTAGTAGAGGTACTACTTATGAGCATAGGAACAACTGATAGTGTAAGGCAACCTGCAGGCGTCTCCGAGCCGGGCAATAACCGCGAGTCGCTTAAACTGGAAAAATTGAAAGCCATCAAAAAAAGAATCGCCAGCGGATTCTATAACCGACAGGATATCGTGGAAAAATTGGCGGAAAAACTGACCGATGCCCGTGAACTCGCCTCCCACTGCTTTGAGATTCTGCCGGCTAAACCGCTCGATGCCGCGCCGTCGCCCTGAACAGCATGACTAATCTTTAACTCCGGTGATACTGTATGCCGACTGCAACCATGACCTCCCTTGAAAATCGCCTGACCCAGGTGATTAACGGTATCCGCAACCTCCCTACTCCGCCCATCGTCTTTCAACAGATTCAAAAAGTAATCAACGACCCGGAAACATCTGTCGGCGACGTCGCCTCCATCCTCTCCGAAGACCCGGCCATGTCCGTCAAAGTTCTTAAGCTGACCAATTCCGCCTTTTATGGACTCTCCCGCGAAATCGACTCCGTTAAACATGCCGTAATGATTATCGGCTTGGAGGCGGTCAAAAATCTTGTCCTTTCCGCTTCCGTTCTCAATATGTTCAAAGCCAATGACGGCAATAAAGAGTATCATGAAAGTTTCTGGCGACATTCCCTCGCCAACGCCTTTGCCGCGCGAATCATCGCCTCCAAACTCCGTCGCGGTAAGCAGTTCAATCCTGACCCCGGTTTCTCCTGCGGCTTGATTCACGATATCGGCAAAATGATTTTCTGCTGTTTTATGCCCCGCGAACACAAGGCTATCACCGAATATCAAAACGCCCATCCCGATATGCCGGAACTCGAAGCCGAAGTCGCCGTCCTCGGATTTACGCATGCCCAGATGGGACGCCAACTGGCAATTACCTGGAAACTGCCGGCCCGCATGGCTGATGCCATCGGTTATCATCATAACCCCGATATCGAAAACGGAAGCGATGGTTTTGCCTATCTCATTAATCTTGCCGATTATATCGCCCTCTCCGCTTTCCCGGTCGACAACCTCGAAAGAAATCTGCCCGACCTCTATCCGGCAACGCGCCAGTTCTTTCAGATTGATGACAATGAAATCGAACTGCTCAAAGCCGCCCTGTTTGAAGAATATATGAAAGCCGAGACTTTCATGAAAATCGCCGGTGTCAGCTAACTCACACTTCATCATCCCGACCCGACACCCTGTCCTTTTTTATTGCAATCATCCGTTTATTCCGATATCGTATCTCTCAAGTAAAACTGCTTAAAGGTACAGCATGGAATTATCTCTTTTTGATTACAATCTCCCGGAAGGGTATATCGCTTATTTTCCCGCCAAACGGCGTGATGCCGCCCGTCTGATGGTCTTAGACCGCCATACCGGCCAGGTGTCGCACCAGAAATTCCCCGAAATTGTTAAATATATAAATGCCGGCGATGCCCTGGTCATCAATGACACCAGAGTCTTCAAAGCGCGTCTCTATACCCGCCGGGAATCGGGAGGTAAAGTCGAGATTTTCCTGCTCAATGAATTGAAAGAGGCCGGTAAAGCAGTCTGGGAGGTGTTAACCCACCCGTCACGGCGAGTCAAAGAAGGGGAGAAGCTCTATCTTGACCAGTCAAAAACGGTCGAAGTTCTGCAGAAAAAAGAAAATGGCAAGACCCTGGTCAAATTCTCGTCGGTAGCCGAGGCCTCGCGCCTCATTTCCAAATATGGGCATGTCCCCTTGCCGATTTATATCCATCGCCCCGACCAGAAAAGCGATGAAAACCGCTATCAGACTGTATATGCCGACGAGAAAAAAGCCCGCGCCGTGGCTGCCCCTACCGCCGGACTTCATTTTACCAAAGCGATTCTCGAGAAATTGCAGAAGAAAGGTGTCAAAATCATCCCGATAACCCTCCATGTCGGCTACGGCACATTCAAGACTATAAAGACCGACAACATCGATGAGCATACGGTTGACCCTGAATTCGCCGAAATCTCCAAAACCGCCGCCAACGCCCTGAATAAAGTACGTAAGTCTGGCGGTAAAATCTATGCCGTCGGCACCACCGCTGTCCGAACACTGGAATCAGCCCCTGTCGTGGAGGGCTTAATTCAGCCGTACGCCTCCGCCACCGACCTCTATATCAAGCCGGGGTATCAGTTCAAACTGGTTGACCGCCTCATTACCAATTTTCATCTCCCCAAATCATCCTTGATAATTCTGGTCGCCGCCTTGGCCGGGCGGGAAACTATCCTTAACGCCTACCGCATCGCCGTCGAGGAAAAATACCGCTTCTACAGCTATGGCGATTGCATGTTGATTCTCTGATTCCGTCTGCAATTTTATATTTATCTACCGGGCATATCTTCTTATATTTCTGCCTATGAAAACAACGGCGTTAATTGTCGCCGGCGGAAAAGGGACCCGTCTCGGCGGTACTGTTCCCAAACAGTTTCGCAATCTGCGGGAACGCCCTCTTCTGGCTTGGACCATTCACCGCTTTGAGCAGGCTCCCTCCATATCCGAAATCGTTCTGGTGGTTCCGGAAGAGTTCCTTCTTTTCGCCAACGAGAACGTTGTCAATCGCTTCCCTTTTAAGAAAGTCTCCAAAGTGGTCGTCGGCGGCGCCAGCCGTGAAGAATCTGTTCGAAAAGGTCTGGCGTCGCTGTCCTACGCCACCGATTTCGTTGCTATTCACGACGGCGCCCGTCCTTTGGTCAACGTGGCTGATATCGAAAAGGTCGTCGCCATCGCTCAGAAAGAGCGCGCCGCCATCCTGGCGCGGCCTGTCTCCGACACGGTTAAGAGGGTCGAAGGCGATTTTATTCTCAGTACCCTCGACCGCGCCAAACTATATCTCGCCGAAACTCCCCAGGTCTTCCAGTACGACCTGATAATGTCGGCTCACAAGATGGCTCCTCCGGCGCGAGAGGCTACCGATGACGCCTATCTGGTCGAACTTCTTGGATTCAAAGTGAAGACAGTCGTCCCCCAGGGTTTGAACTTCAAGATTACCACCGAAGATGACCTCTCTGTAGCGGGCTATCTTCTGCAGAAGGCAAATGAAGCCGGATTTTAAAATCGGAATCGGATATGACGTCCATCAGTTGATGGTCGGTCGCCCCCTGGTACTGGGGGGAATTATCATCCCCCATCACCGCGGTCTTTTGGGACATAGTGATGCCGATGTCCTCTTGCATGCCATCGCTGACTCTCTGCTCGGAGCGGCCGGGCTCGGTGATATCGGCGCTCATTTCCCCAATACCGACCCGGAATACAAAGATGTCGCCTCTACCAGGATTCTGGCGGAAGTCTTCAAATTGATTGTCAAAGAGGGGTATCAGGTCGGCAACGTCGATGCCGTTATTATCGCCGAGCAGCCCAAAATCAGCCCCCATATCCCGGCAATGAAAGGAAAAATCGCCCGCATCCTTCTTATCGATGAAAAATCAGTCTCCATCAAGGCGACCACCAACGAACGTCTCGGCTTTGCCGGAAGGGAAGAGGGTATTGCCGCTATTGCCACCTCGCTTATCTATATCGACCATGGAACAGTCGCTGGAACTGATTAATCAATTCCTGGACCGGCTCTTTGCCTATGGTCCCTTCTGGATTTACCTCACCCTCTTTCTGGCTCTTTTCATCGAAAATATATTTCCCCCCTTTCCCGGCGATTTCTTCACCCTCGCCGGAGGCGCTCTGGCAGCGGCCGGACGGCTCAATATCTTCCTGGTCTTTTTGCTGGTTTACCTCGGCGGTATCCTTTCGATTCTACTCCTTTACCAGCTGGGGTACTCATACGGCAGAGATTTCTTTATCCGAAAGAACTTTCGTTACTTCAACACCGCCGATATCGACCGGCTCGAAATCTGGTTCCGTAAAAGGGGCGCCTGGCTCTTGATACTGAACCGCTTCATCGTCGGCGCCCGCGCTGTTATTGCCGTCGTCTCCGGAATCGGTCGCTATGATAGAACCAAAATGATTCTATTCATCTCCCTCTCCTTTTTTATTTTTAACGGCATTCTTCTCTTCGGCAGTTATATTTTTGTTGTCAATTTCGACACCATCGCCGAATATTACAGGGTCTATGAAAAAACTGTCTGGCCCATTATTTTCGCCTTGTTAATCACGTTTATCTTATTCAAGATTGTCAGGACTAAGAAAAATGAAAAATAAACTCAAAATTCTGGTGCTGGCCGGCGGGCTTTCCGAGGAGCGGGAGGTCTCTCTCTCTTCGGCGCGGGCGATTACCGAAGCCTTGCTCAAGAATGGCCACGATGTCAAAGCTATCGATTCCGCCGGCGGACGCTCGCTGCTTGGGCCTGATGGTCACTTTCTCCTGCATAGGGATGACTCCTCTCTTTCCAAAATCGCCCTTACGGAGAATCCCTCCCTTGCCCTCACATCATCCCTTTCTGCTGACGAATACCGCCAGATTGACATCGTCTTTTTGGCTCTTCACGGCGGCGCCGGCGAAGATGGCACCATTCAGGCGTTACTTGACCTGGCGCAGAAGAAATATACCGGCTCGGGGCAACTGGCGTCCGCTATTGCCATGAACAAAGCCTTTGCCAAGAAACTTCTTAAACAGGAAAAAATTCCCACCCCCCCCTGGCTGTTGCTTAAGGCGCTTCCCGGAGACGATTTCGCGCCGCATCTTAAGGCTATTAAAAGCAAATTCTCTTTACCCATTATAGTCAAGCCAAATAACTCCGGTTCCACCGTCGGATTAACCCTGGTCAAGAAACCAGAAGAGATTGTCGTCGCTCTGAAGAAGGCAGCCGAAGTCAGTTCCGAAATCCTTATTGAGAAATATATCAGAGGGCGCGAGATCACCTGCTCTATCCTTAATGGCAAACCGCTCCCGCTGGTCGAAATCATCCCCTCCCATGAGCTCTATGACTACCAGTGCAAATATACCAAAGGCAAATCGCAATATATCTGCCCCGCTAAATTACCCGCCAGACTGGCTGCCAGGATTCAAAAACTTGCCGCCCGCGCTTATGAAATTATCGGATGCTCCTGCCTGGCACGCGCCGATTTTATTTTAAGCCGACGGAACCAACCATACTTCCTCGAGGTTAATACTTTACCCGGCATGACCGAGCTGTCTTTAGCGCCAATGGCGGCACGCCAGGCCGGAATTAGTTTCGAAGAATTGGTTGATATAATTGCTTTCGCCGCATTGAAAAAATGACCGCTGACCGAAAATTTGATGTTAAAGGTGTCATATTCGACCTCGGCTCCACTCTTATCGAGTATGAAACCATCCCCTGGGACCAGCTCCATCTCTTGAGCCTGCAGGAAGGATACAATTTTCTTCAGGAGAAACGGTATCCAATTCCCAGCCGCGAGCAGTTCGAGCGCAAGTTTGAGGAAGTGCGTGACCGGTACCGCGCTCTCGCCCGGGAATCTCTCAAAGAATGGGTCATCACCGATGCCATCTCCGACCTCTTGCATGCCGTCGGCCTTGACGGCGGTCCGCAACTGGCGCGCGATTTCTTCTCCGTATATTATCGCCTGCAGAGTGACGGTCTGGTTATGTTCGATGATGTCCCCGCCACCCTCCAATCTCTTCGGGACCGGCGCTTCCGCATCGGCCTGGTCTCCAATACAATCTATCCGGCGGAATACCATCTGCGCGAACTGAAACGTTTCGACATCCTGAAATACTTCGACTTTACCATCTTTTCCTCCGAATTTGGCTATCGCAAACCGCATCCCTCTATCTATGAAAAAGCGGTCGCCTTGTCCGGATATCCGGCGTCTGAACTCCTCTTTATCGGCGACCGATTTCTGGAAGATGTCGAAGGTCCCGCCGCTGCCGGCTTACATTCTATTCTCAGGTTCTGCGAAGGTCGCGAGTATCCCCAGCCGCTTCCTGACAAAATTGTCGTCATCAATTCCCTGTCGGAACTCCTGTCGCATCTCAAGGATTGAATTGACATTCTCAATCGGCTGATTATATTTATCCCTTTAAATTCTGGAAAATCAAAAGGAAGACTAATGGACCAAACCGAACTGCTGCTTCAAGAAATCACCGATGCCCACGGCGTTCCCGGTTATGAAGATGGCGCCCGTGCCGTTATGGCTAAGTATCTCCAAAAATTCTCCGAGGTCAGTTACGACAAACTTGGCTCTGTCGTCGGACGCAAAATCGGCTCCGCTCCATCACCGCGCGTTCTTATCGGCGGACATCTCGACGAAGTCGGCTTCATGGTAAAAGAG
>JBFMEF010000100.1 GCA_040753495.1 Candidatus Zixiibacteriota bacterium | reverse complement strand
CACCCGTGTCTTCTCCAGCGGTTTGTGCCGGGCGACTCTCTTGACGGCGCCGGCTATCAACGCTTTCGCCTTCACCGTCGCCATCTCCTTGTCAAATGTCACCCAGGAGACATGCTCCCGGATATTTGCCATCTGGAAAAAGAAAGGATTCTGTCCGCCGGCAAGAGTCGCCTTGCGGAAGGTCGCTTCGTGCATCAAGGGGGAGCAGGATGCCACCACCACCCGGTCGATTTTGCCGTCACGAATATCCTGCTGAATCAGTTCCTGTCCCGGGTCAGAGCAGATAAATTTATACTCCCGCGCTACCGTGACATAAGGCAGGCTCCGGGCAAAATCCACGCATTCGGCGACATTCACTTTGGCGGCTATGTTGATTCCGCAGTGGCAGACATAAACGCCAATCTTGGGAGCGCCATTAGTTCTACTTTCAGATGCCGACATGAACGCCTCCTTTCGCCGGTTCTGCGACCGGAGTGAATTCGAACGGCACAAACAGCCTTTTCATACCGAGCTCCTTTTCCGGAAGTCCCATAGCGTAGCCGACCAACTGCGAGAAATAGACTACCGGAATGCTGATGGCATCCTCGAATTCACGGCTCATCTGCTTCTGATAGCACTCCAGATTAAACTGACAGAGGGGGCAAGCGGTAGCGACGACATCGGCGCCCAGCCGTGAAGCCTCCCGGAGAAGAATGTAACTGAGGCGCATGCCGACTTCCTGTATAGTTCCGGTGAGCGAACCTCCGCAGCAGCGGGTTTTAAGCGCCCAGTCGATAGTCTGCGCTCCCAGAGCATGCATAATCCGGTTCATTGTGGTCGGGTTATGCTGGTCGTCAAATTCGGCATAAGGCCTGACAATCTGACAACCGTAGTAGCAGGCAACCTTGAGACCCTTCAGCGGTTTTTTGACAAAGGAGGCGAGTTTCTCGGGACCAAAGTCGTTGGCCAAAACATCAAGGGGATGTCGGACACGAACTTTTCCACCGTAATCAAGATTCGCCGCTTTAAGCGCGGCTTTGATTTTGTCGCCAATCTGCGGAAATTCCTCAAGATATTTTTGTGTTTTGATAAGAACCAGATAGCAGGCGGCGCAGGGAGTAACCAGCCCGCAATTCTCACGAGAATGGGCCTGTTTTTGGGCCAGGGCAAGATTCCTCGCCGATAACGCGAAAGCTTTCATTTCGCTGATTGCCATATAAGAGGTAGCGCCGCAACAATTCCAGTCATCCAGTTCTTCCAGCGGGAGCTGCAGTCCCTTGAAAACGGACAGAATTGAATCCTCATAGGCGCGGCCCGTTCCCTTGAGCGAACAGCCGGGAAAGTACAGGTAGTTCATTTTCCCTCCCCGGCATGAGAGGTATCCCGCGGCGAGCGAACCATATGCTCTTTCTCAAGGCTCTTGAGAAGCGCCTGCAGCTCGCCTTTCCGCTTGATTCGGTCGGCTTTGATGCCTATTCGTCCCTGCGACCAGAGCCGCAATCCCAGGGATGTCTGCTTCAGAGCTTTGAGAAGATTAGTCCGCAGATATAATTTCATAATCAACCGCCCTTCACTATTGCGGCCATTTGACTCGACATCCTTAAAAAATTCTTCCGCCAGAACCGGAATGGCAAAGCGTTTAGGGGAGACCCCCTCCCGTATAGCCAACCGTTTGGTGGCATACATGATTTCGGTAATCTTAACCCCCTTGGGACACTCCACCGTGCAGGCGTAACAGGAAGCGCAAAGCCAACAGGTGTGGCTGCTTAGAACTTCCCCTTTGAATCCGGCGCGAATCATGGCAATGATTTTCCGCGGCGTAAAATCCATATAGGGGCTGAGTGGACAGAGCCCGCTGCAGGTGCCACACTGGATGCAGTCAAAGAGTTTTTCGCCTCCGGGAATCGAGGCGACTTCTTCGGCAAACGCCGGGTCAAGTTGCGCCTGATACTTTATCTTATCCCAACCTCGCCAAACAGGCATGAAATCCTCCTCCGGATAGAATCCGTATATTCGGGGCAGCCGAGGGATGGTTTGATTCCGCCTGCATTCGCGGCTTTGCGCCGGCGAATATCTTGCTGTCAGAATTGAGCACTACTCTCAATTTTGACGACCGGATTCAATCGCGAGGATCAGACTGCGCAAGCTTGTATTTCCTCGGACGGCAAGAGGGGCGTCATCAGCTCTCTCCGCGGTCTCCCGTTCTGTAATTAAGAGTCAAACATATTTTTCTTATGAGACGGATGTACTTGATAGAGGCTCGGAAAGGGAAGCATTGTGAAATATTTCACAAGACATATCATAATAAAAGGGGTCTGCTGACCCCGAATGGCGCTTCTAAACTCTTCTTATTCTCTTAAGCATCAAGTTCGCTTCGATTTCCGGCGACCATCAATACTCTGCCGCCATCACCTTTTGCAACTTGAGATAATCTATATAACATAGACAAAGTTGTCAAGGAAAAGCTTCTTTTTTTTCAAGTTAACGCGCCGAATCGCGACGGTTGTCTATTCCGTTCATTAAATGGCGGAACTTCCGCCGATCTTTCGCCAGACTGTCGGTATAGCATTATGAGCAATTACAATGGAAATAAGCTGTTATAAATGCATACAAAATCTATCCGGGAATGCGGTTGACGGCAGGCCCGTTCTTTTCATGATGCAGCTTTACTTGTGCCGTTAACAGTCTGTGCCATTCGCCTTGACATCCTCTCACAATAATTCTATAATATTATAGATAGCAGAAACTTCATCACCTTTGAGGAGACGCCGGTCCGTTCTCTAAAGCGAAGAAGGAATAGAAAAGATGCCGGCTCTCTTTGATGGCGCCCTCGCGATAGAATTCCTCTCAATGAAGGTTCCTCCTTTAATCATGCATCATCAGTGCTGTCTTGAAGAAAGGAAAATGGCATAGGCAGCCATGGCGACAGTTTCTGAAAAAGATACTCCCGAATATATGAGCCGCAAGTACTATCGCGATGTCCGACGGCGCAATATCGCCCGTCTTCTTTTAACCTATTTTGTGCCGCTTCTAATCCTGATTGTCTACTTCAACTTTCAATATGATGCCTTAATGGCGGAAGGGCGGAGGCTTCATCTCAAATCCATTGCCGAGAGCCAGGCAAATACTTTTGACCTCTTTCTGACGGAGCGCCTGGTCAACCTTGCCAATCTTATTGATGACCCCAAGTTCCATGTTCCGCCGGAACCGGAGATGCTGACCGCATATCTGGAAAAACTCAAGAGAAACAGCGAGGCTTTTATCGATATCGGTTACTTCGATTCTACCGGTATTCAAACCAATTATGCCGGGCCCTTTCCGGCGCTGGAAGAAAGGAACTACGGCTCTGAGGAATGGTTCCGTCGGCTGAAAGATGAGAAAGAGGAATTCATCATCACCGATATCTATCTCGGATTCCGTCAGAAACCGCATTTTACTATTGCCGTAAGCCGGATTATCTCCGAGCAGTTCGTTGTCTTGAGAGCGACGCTCGACCCGGAAAAAATATATGAATATATTACATCGCTTGAAGGCGCCAACGAAGTATATGTCTCGATAGTCAATTCCGAAGGGTATTACCAGGTGGTAACGCCGCATATCGGGACATCCCTGGAGGCTTCGTCTATCATTCCCCCCCGCGAGAACCGGATTGGTGTGGAAGAAATCAGTATCAAAGGGAATTCTATAACCTATGCTTACGCCTGGTTGAAGACCGCCGGCTGGGCTCTTATCACCCAGTGGTCAGAGGGAACCGGCGAAGGATTGATAAGCGGCTTCAAGCTGCAGATGTTCCTGATATCGCTGATAGTGATGCTGGGATTACTGGTGATAATAATTTTCCGCACCCGGAAACTGGTGCAGATGCAGATTGAATCGGACCGCGCTAAAGCGCAGCTGGAGCATGCCGCCAAGCTGGCTTCGGTCGGCGAATTAGCCGCTGGCATCGCCCATGAAATCAATAATCCCCTCGCTATTATCAGCGAGGAAGCCGGACTGATGAAGGATATGATGGATCCGCAGTTCAATCTCCAGCCGAAACTGGAGGAGATGACGCCTCATCTGGACGCCATTCATGAGGCGGTCTTCCGCTGCCGCGATATTACCCGCAAGCTGCTTTCTTTTGTCCGGCGAACCGATGTGGACCTGAAACCGCACGACATTAATAAGGTCATCGACTCGGTGGTGGATGGCTTTCTGGGGCGGGAGATGGCGGTCAGTAACATTGTAATTTCCAAGAATTATGACACCTCGTTGCCGACAGTAGTGACCGATTCCAATCAATTGCAGCAGGTGCTGGTCAATATACTGAACAACGCGGTTGACGCCATTACCGGTCCCGGCAAAATTACGATTGCAACGGCACAACAGGATAACCTGGTGAGAATTGCCATCGCCGATACCGGCAAAGGGATGACACCCGAACAGGTTGACAAGATTTTCCTTCCGTTCTATACCACCAAACAGGTCGGAAAGGGCACCGGGCTGGGGCTTTCGGTCAGTTATGGGATTATAAAAAGTCTGGGCGGAAAAATCATGGTGGAGAGCGCGCCGGGAAAGGGAAGCACTTTCACAGTCGTTTTGCCTTTCCGCCACTGAGATTAATGACTATATTGAAACAACGACCAGCATGCAAATAAATGATAGGAGATAGAAATGCCGGACAAAATAAAACTATTGATAGTTGACGATGAAGTTAAATTTCTTGACTCCATCGCCCAGCGTCTGGAAATGCGGGGGTTTGATGTCACCAAAGCGATTAACGGCGAAGAAGCGGTGAAATGGGCGACCGCCAGGAAATTTGACCTGGCTCTGCTGGACCTGAAGATGCCCGGAATGGACGGCAAACAGGTGCTGGAGATTCTCAAGAAAGAGCACAAGTATCTGGAAGTAATTATTCTTACCGGTCATGGCTCGCTTGATTCGGCAGTGGAATGCACTAAGCTGGGCGCCTTCAGCTATCTTCCCAAACCGTACGAAATTGACAAACTGCTGGAGACATTAAAAGAAGCGTACGAAGCGCGAATGCGGAAAAAATTCGAGCTGGATGGAATCCGTCTTCAGAAAATTCAGCAACTGGCAACCGGCAATTCGGCGCTGGGAATTCTCCGGGCGCTACGGGAGTTGGATAACGAAGAAAAGTAGGCTGATTCCTTCATTTCTGCATCAGTCTCTATTCTGTCTGGAAGACGCTTATTCATTTTCCGAATAACCGTCTTTGTCACAAATTCATATCTAATTGAGAAACTCAATTACGTACTTAATCGCAATGAAGAGGACGCAGGCGGCAAGGAGCGCCTTGATTGCTTTTGCCGGAACGAACCGCTGTATCCTGGCGCCCACATACATGCCAATAGCCCCGCCGATGCCAAAGGCGAGACCTAAAAGCCAATCGGGCATGATAGGGAGCTGGGCGTCGGAGTAGAAAGGAGAGATGAAGGCATATACTGCGACGCCGAATACGGAGGTTATAAAAGTTCCAAGAAGCGCCGCGCCCGCCACGGAATGAACCGGCAGTCGGAACATTGTGACCAGGAACGGCGCGATTATGGCGCCACCCCCGATGCCATAGGTCCCTCCGATTATCCCCACAATCAGACTCAGGATGAAAAGTCCGACCGTCGAGGCATAGTAAGGCTGTCCATTGAACTCATAGCCGATTCGCCTTAGATTGAATTCCAGCGGCTTAACATTGAAATCGGCATTCCCATTCCCTTTCGCACTTTCTTGCTTCTTCTTGAAAAGATCAAGGAGTAACCTCATTCCCACGTATAAAAGCACCAGCCCGGCGAAAAGCTTGAAAGCGCGGGGGTCGGGAAGATATTTGATTCGAATTATCGCCCCGGCGATTATACCCGGCAAGGTGCCGATTATTATAGTCCAGGTCAGGGGCCAGACCATTCTTTTCTCCCGGTAGTAGCGATAGACCCCGCTGGGAATAGCCACAATATTATATAGAAGATTGGTCGGGCTTACCGCCGGACCACCGAAACTGAGAAAACTGACCTGAAAGGGGAGAATCAGCACCGCCCCTGAAACGCCGCCGGTCGAAGTCAGGCTGGAGATACAGAAAGCCACCAGCGTGGGAAGCCACCAGTAAGTTTGCACTCCACTCTGAGCGAACTCTATCATTGCGGCAAAGTATTGTTCATATAATCATTGAGGGGGAATATCGAAGGAAGATTCGGCCTCGTCAAGTCCTTTATATCTCCCCTCATCCGATAAATTCGGCGGCTGCAATATTGGCTGATTCACGCCCCAGCCAGAGCCGGGGCGTGAAAAGGATAATATCATAATTCAAATTGCTGTCGCTGACATTATTAAGAACTATTTCTTTCTCTCGGCGATGAATGTCCCGTTCGGCTGTTTGAAGACCGCCTGAATCGCCTTTCCCTCTTTCCCCGGCTTGAACTCCACACTTACGCCGGTAACCTCTTTTAGTGTGAATTCATACCCTTTGTAAGGAAGCAGCTCATAAGTCGGCTGTCCCGTAATGGTCAAAGTCAAGAGTGTATCTCCTTTGAGTTCAACTTTGATAGATTGCCCGCTCAATTCATATTCGCCGACAAATTGAGACAGAAAGGCGGCGCTTTTCATCTCCTGCGACGGTTTCCTCGTGAATACAATCTCCGGCGTGGCAAGTTCAAATGGCGCCGAGACCCGGTCAATATCCCCCTTGGAATTAATGTTGAAAGTCAGCAGAAGTTTCTGCGCCGGAAAGTCCTTAATGTTGGCGTTGAAGACATCATAATGCCAGTGCTCCAGCGCGCCAACGATACCGTTGTATTCAACCTGAAGATTTTTCCCCTCCAGTTTTACTGTCAGTGTACCATATCCCGGGTTTTCATATTCTCCGGCATAATCCGCCAGGGGGTGCGACGGTTTTGAACCTTTGACTCTATCTGGCTCTCTTGCCTGCGCTTTTTTCTGCTCCTCACGGGCTTTTTCGACCTCGGTTTTCATCCGGGCGCTCCAGTCAATTGGCTCCAGACCAAAAAGAAGGTCGGCGGCTCGGTAAGTGATAAGCGATGGCACCGCGGAGGCATCCTGGTTGACCAGAACCGTTATCCCGACATTATCGAAGGGATAGAGTGATACCAGCGCCGAAAAACCGTCAATATTCCCCCCATGATAGATTCGATTATGTCCCCGGCTTGCTTCCAAGAACCACCCTAATCCGTAACAGATGGGGGAGCGCTCCGGAAAACGGGGCGACTGACCGATAGCCATCTGGGGCGTATGCATCTGTGCTATTTGCGCTTCCGAAACTATCTGATGTTCTCCCGCTTTTCCTTTGTTGAGATGTAACATCATCCATTTTGCCATATCATCGGCGCAGGAGTTTATCGAGCCGGCCGGGCCCATGGCAGTGATATTACGGAATGGAATCTCTCGCACCAGAGAGTCTTCATCACGGTATGGCAGGGCGTAATCCGCCGACTTCTGCGATTCCAACACCGAGAAATTGCTGTTAGTCATACCAAGGGGGTCGAGTATCTTCTCTTTTACTATTTCTTCCCAGCTCTTGCCGGTGACCAGTTCCGCGACATAACCGGCGGTAAGGAACATCAGATTCTGATATTGAAATGTGGCGCGGAAGTCGGCATTAGGTTCCAGATGAGCCAGACGACCGACAAATTCCCGGCGGCTGGTGGAGTTGTTATTATACCAGGAGAGGTCGTGTCGGGGAAGTCCCGAGCGGTGTGTCACCAGGTCGCGGACAGTCATCTTCTGCGAAGCGAATTCATCCTTCATTTTGAATTCCGGATAGTAATGGCTGACCGTCTTATCCCAATCAATCTTCCCCTCATCCGCCAGAATTCCAAGCGCCGCAGTAGTGAACGCTTTGGTCGAGGAACCGATAGCGAATATAGTCTGCGAGGTGACCGGCAGCGAATCTTTGACGCTCCGGAATCCGAATCCTTCCGACATGATGACCTTATTGTCCTTAACAATGGTAACTGCCGCCCCAGGCGCCTTCCAGCTCTTCAAAGTAGAATCGATAAAAAGCCGCAACTGCGCCAGGCTGGAATCGAGTCGGGCTTGCTCTCCGGCTAACTGGGCTTCCTCAACGAATGACAGTTTGAACGGAAAGGTGGAACCGGCTTGAGAAAAATCGCCCGCGATTTCGTTGAGTTCGCTGTTGAGTTTTCCCTTAAAGAGTGGCTGACCGGGGATATTGAGTATTTCGAATAAGACGCTGTCCTTTGTCAGGGCGAGTTTCGCCAGCGGAAGTCCCTTTGCCTGTTGCTGGGGAATATCGATAGTCCCCTGTGGCAAACCGGCGCTGTCACGGCTCAGATGAACCGTTATCTCCAGACTCATTCCTGGAATCTCAATCCGACCGTCCCAGCGTCCGCTCAAATCAGGAATTTCCTGAGCCGACAGCGGGGCAAGTGCCATTAACAGAATAACGCCAAGAAGTGCTATTCTTGAGCGCAAGTCAGTCTTTCTCAATTTCACAACACCTCCAACAGAAGAAATTTATTGAATTGAATAAATTCTATTTCATTTGCGGCTCTATCATCCAATGTCAATTCGCTGGAGACCATATTAATCAAATTAGACTGCAGTTGCTTCAAAAAAGTTGCGAAAGGGCCTGCCGAATTGACGAAAGGATGCTATTCCGCGTGCGAGACGATGCAAAAAACAATTGCCAAAAGGCGCTCAATAGGGATACCTTTTAATGCTATGAAGAAATTCTGGGCTAATGCGGCGATACCGGCCGCCCTTTTCCTGGTTTTTGCCGGGATATATCTGTCTATCTCAATTTATAATAAGAACTATAATCTCTTTCTGCCGGTCTGGGATATAGACCATTATCTGACAATTTCAGAAATCGGCTATCAGGTATATCCCTGCACTCCTGGAGTCGAATATCCGGCGGGGAAAATCTGCGGGAATGCCGGATGGTATCCATTCTGGCCTCTGGTGGTAAAAACATTCCGACCGCTTCTGGGTGGCTCATCGCAATTTGCCTTCATCGGACTGGCGTTTCTTTTCACTTTTCTGTCGTTTCAGCTTCTGTATCGCTGGGCTCAGGCCGCATATGACAGACTGACCGCAATAATTGCTGTGGCGGCGCTGGCTTTCAGCCCCTCCGGATTTTACCTTCTCTCCGGATTTCCATACGCCCTTTTTATCCTTCTTTTCACTTCATACTTATATCTCTATTATAATGAAAACATCCGCTTCCGGATGGCCGCCCTATTCCTGATTGCTCTCGGTATCTCCTTGACCTATCCGACCGGCCTTCTCCTGCTCTTAATTCCGCTTATCGGAAATCTCCGGAATCGTCTTCGCGAAAATAGCAGGCTGCAGTCGGTATCTTTCTGGCTGCGACAGATATTATATGCTCTGCCGTTTATCCTCGGTCCTTTGCTTCTCTGGAGTTATTTTTATTTCAAGTTTGACGATTTCTTCCTGCAACTTCACTTTCAGGAAAAGTATCAACGAACCTGGGATTTCCCGCTTACTGTCATTTTCCAGAGTTT
>JBFMEF010000099.1 GCA_040753495.1 Candidatus Zixiibacteriota bacterium | reverse complement strand
AATCCAGGAACCGATTGATGAGAAGGCATGCAGCGGTTGATACTGGTCGAGGTAATTGTAATAGCGGCGCGGCATCCCTTTCGTGCCAAGGATAAACTGCGTAAAGAAGGTCACATTGAAACCGATAAAAACCAGGACCGCCGCTATTTTCGCCCAGAACTCGCTGTACATCCTTCCCCAGATTTTGGGCCACCAAAAGTGAATTCCTCCCAGAAACGCCATTACCGTCCCTCCCATCATGACATAGTGAAAGTGAGCGACGACAAAGTAAGTATCGTGGAGATGGACATCGGTCGCCAGCGCCCCGAGGAAGATTCCGGTCAAGCCGCCGATGGTAAAGAGGAAAAGAAAGGAGAGCGCATAGAGCATCGGAGTCGCGAAACTGATGGACCCTTTATATAATGTAGCCAGCCAGTTGAAGACTTTTATTCCGCTGGGGATTCCGACCAGGAAAGTCAGGAAGGAGAAAATCATGGCGGCAAGAGGCGATTGGCCGCTGACAAACATATGGTGTCCCCAGACCAGAAAACTGATGAAGGCGATAGCCAAACTGGAAAAAGCGATGGCATTATATCCGAAAATTTTGCGGTGAGCAAAGACCGCTATCAGTTCGCTGATTATTCCCATTCCGGGGAGAATCATGATATATACCGCCGGGTGCGAATAGAACCAGAAAAAATGCTGGTACAGCACCGGGTCGCCGCCCATAGCCGGGTCAAAAATCCCGATTCCGAATACCCGCTCCAAAACCAGCAGAAGCAACGTTATGCCAAGCACCGGTGTCGCCAGCACCTGGATGATGGCGGTAGCGTAGAGCGCCCAGACAAACAGCGGCAATTGCTTCCAGGTCATCCCGGGAGCGCGCAGTTTGTGAATTGTTACGATAAAATTGAGTCCGGTAAAAATAGAGGAAAATCCGAGTATGAATGCCCCCATGGTCATCGAAATGACCGAAGTGGTGGTTTCGGTGCTGTAGGGGGTATAAAAAGTCCATCCGGTATCGACAGCGCTGGAGAACATGGAGTACACCGCAAAGAGCGCCCCGAAAACATATATATACCAGGAAGCGAGGTTAAGACGGGGAAAAGCGACATCTTTCGCTCCCAGCATCTGGGGCAGAACAAAATTCCCAAGCGCGGCTGGAATGGAAGGTATGATAAAGAGAAATATCATTATGGCCCCATGGAGAGTGAAGACCTGATTGTAAGTGTCCGGTCCCATTATATCTTGGCCCGGGCTGAAAAGCTCCCAGCGAATCAGAAGAGCAAACACGCCCCCCAGGAAAAATGATGCCATAATGGCAATAAGATAAAGGACTCCGATTCTCTTGTGGTCCAGGGTCAAAAGCCAGGATTTAAGCCCGCGGGGCGTATTCAGATAATTTCTGGCAAGGGCAATATTTTCAGACATGGCAATTACTCTTTCAAAGATTTTATATAGGCAATCAAGGCGTCCAACTGACGGTCATTCAGGACACCCTGATAGGTCGGCATTACCGGCTCAAAGCCGGCGACGATTTTTGCCTGCGGATTCAGAATTGACTCCCGCAGATAATTTTCATCGACCATCGCTTCCCCCTCTTCCAACTGGGTAACATGGCCAAAAATCCCTTTGAAACTGGGACCCACCAGAAGAGTGCCGTCAATCGAGTGGCAGGTCACGCAGGCTTTGGAGACATAAAGTTCGGCGCCGAATTCTTCAGGCGATTTCCCTTCGCCGCCGCCGGAGCCGGTCTCCAGCCAGGCAAGATACTCGCGTTCAGGGAGCACTTTGACCTTGCCGAGCATTTCGGAATGACCCTTCCCGCAATATTCGGTGCAGAACAGATTGTATATGCCCGGGTCGGTCGCTTCAAACCAGGTCACGGTATAGCGGTTTGGAAGCACATCCATTTTGATACGAAAATCAGGCACAAAAAAACTATGAATCACATCGCGAGATGACATTAACAACTTCACCGGTTTACCCACCGGCACCACCAGTTCATTCAAGGAATTGGAACCGTTAGGGTAGACAAAAGTCCAAAACCATTTTTGACCCGTCACTTTGACTTCTATGGCATCTTTGGGCGGGACATGCATTTTGATGAAGACTTTGAACCCCCAGAAGAAGACTATCACCACCAGAATAGTCGGAATCACCGACCAGAGGATTTCCAGTTTGGTGTTATGCGCCAGCCCCGAGGTCAGTCCCGCCTTTCGCTGACGACGATAGCGGATGCTGAAGAAGGTGATGCCGAACACGACAATGGCAAAGAATACCACCGACGTGTAGAAAATGAAGTAGAAGAGGGTATCGACTTCACCGGCAATGGTCGAACGGCCCGGCGGCATGAAAAGTGTTCCGGTACTGTCCATTATTAGCTTCTCCCCGCCCTTGCCCTCAGGATATCATCTCGCTTTTGCAGGGAACTCCGCCTCCGGTCTTTTAGCCAGAGAATCGCCAAAAACAGAAAAAGGAGGATAAGGCTGAGCAGTCCCCCCAATTTCATAATGTTAGAGGCAAAGACTACATACCCCTTGGCGTCCGGGTCATAATGATAACAGTAAAGGAGAATGCGGTCGATAGTATTTCCGATTTTGCCTTCTGATGCCTCCAGTATTGCCAGTTTCAAATCATTTGCTTTGAAAGTAAGCCCATAGAGATATCGGCTGATAATCCCGTCGGGAGAAAGAATGAAAGCCACGGCGGCATGGGCATATTCCTGGCGCGTTTCATCA
>JBFMEF010000098.1 GCA_040753495.1 Candidatus Zixiibacteriota bacterium | reverse complement strand
AATTGAAAGCGGTTGCCGCCTATAAGTCGCAATTTGACGGAACACCTTCGGCCAAAGAAATCTATAAACCCGGCGTGGATATCTTCGAGTACATGACGGTCACAGCGCAGCATTACGGGCATAAAGTCGGGGTGAAGTACGCCGAGGCCTTTGCCATTAAAGAAGCCATTCTCATCGCTGACCCCTCCGAAATGCCGGTGCGGTCGATCTGACGATTTCCAGATTCATCGAATTTTTCTTCCCTGGAATTTGAGCCGCCTTGGTCGCTGACCAATTTCACGGGAATGCCTTGACGTCCCGCTTCGAGAGTTATATAATCGCTATCGGAAGCGGATAGGGTCTGGTGGCCCTTGCGGTCTTCAAAACCGTGGGGAGGCGGTTACGCCGTCTCTGGTAGGTTCGATTCCTACCCCTTCCGTTTATTATTGCCCAAAAAAACCCGCAGGCGCTTTGACAGCGCCCACGGGCTTTAATCAATCGAGAAATATCTGCTTATTCGCAGTGCAATGGACCGAGGAGCCCATTGTTGTAATCATCGAGCATGTCATGCCAGCCGAGTACCATCTGCTGCTCCGATTCGCTCATGCCCACCCAGTCGAGATAGTTGTGAGTGGCAAGGAAGTTATCGGCGGCAGTGATGATAGCGCTGACGGTCATATCCGAGGCGCCGTTTTCGACATTCAGTTTGGCGCCCAGAAGCTGCGCGTACAGCTTGGTGATGCCGTTTTCAGGCGTACCGTAGACATCCTGTTTCAGGAAATTAACCGCCATCAAAGCCGTGGTTACCTGATAACTCTTAGCGCCGCCGGCGTTTCCGAGCCAGATCGGAAGAAGAGCCGTCACCATGTCCGGCTGTCTCTTAAGACCGGCATGATTTTTCCAGTACCCAATGGTAAAGGAGCAGCCCAGTTCCTCCGGAATGTAAAGCCCGGCGTCCCAGGTCATATCATCTTCACAATTGAGATTGGTGCAGGCGGTCATGCCGGTGGTCGGGTCGGCATCGCTGTCGAGGGCCTCATCAATCCCCTGGTCTTTCATGGTGAAAACATACCCCATCGGGGCAACAAAATGGAGGTAATAGTCACCTGAGGGAAGTTCGCAGAACTGATAATACCCTTCGGCATTGGTAAGGGTCGAGGCAATCGGCGCGCCGGTGCAGTCGAACAGATGAACGGCAACGCCGCCGATACCAAGCTCGCCTTCATCCTGGATACCGTTACGGTTAAGATCATGCCACACATAATTGCCAATGCAATTCAGGCAGGGGGTCTCTTCGAAATCAAAGCGAAGCAGGCTCTGCTTCTCCAGGGCGGTCGGATTCGCCCAGCCAGTATGCAGAATATCCCAATCTCCGAAGTTGTAGTTAGGGCTCAATTCGGAGATATAAACGTCGGCAATGGTCTCATCCGTTACACAGGTCGGGGTGCCGTCCAGAGTATAGCAGACCTTGATATAAGGATGATTCGAGGCCGCTTCGCGGCTGTTAAAGTGGGCGCGAGGATAAGTCAATTCGTCCTGCCGAATCAGAAGCCCGAAATTGCTGAAATCTCCCTCAAGCCAGCCGGCGACCAGAGTTGTGATATCGGCAAAACGCCATCCCAAACCGTCCGCCACGAAATTGGAAACTTCGGTCGGGTCATAGGTTCCAAAATTACTCCAGGTAACAGTATATTCATCCCAGTCGGAAGTAACGCGGTGAATCCGAATGGTCTGATTGTTTGACTGAGTTACATAGAGGTAGAGAATGGCGGAATCCAAAACGGCATCTTCCGGTATGCTAACCTTTGATAGTTGATTACTCGGCATCGTGCCGGTAATGTGACGAGAAACAACCGGATTTGGTTCATTCTGACAGCCAATTACGGCAAGTCCTAGCGCCGCAACGAGAAATGCCAGATAAACGGTCCTTTTCATGATACAATCCTCCAAGAATGGTTAATTAATTGATTGGTAATTAGTTCAGTGCTCTTCAAGAATTCTCTATCACTCTTTCGAAGACAAGCCATCTGGTTTCCGAAAGCCTCAACTTTGAGCTTGCAAGATAGACAATAAAAATATAGCAATTGCCGTTCCCAAAGCGTCTAAATGGTGTATCTCAAATATTATCAAAAACTTACGCAGATTTGAAGTCAATCTAAATCAGCACCATGCAGCGTCAAACGGTGTCAATACAAGCTCAATTTCTGCAGCATATTGCACAATTTCTTTGGGAACTCTGACTGGAAGTCAAAAATAGATTGACATTTATCTAAATGAACTTATATTTAATCGATTGAGAAATATCTGCAATTAAAGACTTAAAGAACCCCATTGAATAACTGCTAACGGATTCTAACAGCCCCAAACTCTCTTAAATAGGAGGTCGAGATGTTTAATCCGAGGAAAATCAGGATTTTTTTGGCGTTGATTTTCTTCCTGATTCTCAGCCTTTCAACTTCCGTTAGCGGCCAGGATTCATTGACCTTGAATCTCTGGATTGGAACCGCCAGCGGTTATCCCAATCAGCAGGATGCTATCATCCCGATTTTTGTGGAGAACCCATCCGATTCCATCGCCGGGTTCCTCATTCGCATTATACTGAATCGTCCCGACATGATTGTTTTTCAGGGAACAACGGCGGACCTGATTGATACCAGCGGGACGCTCGTATCCGGCTGGAGTTACATCAATGCCAACTCAGTGAGCGGGACCGGGCACGATATCAGAATTGTTGCTCTGGCAACGACATTTCCGGGTCCGGTTGTCCCCCCGATTGAGCCGCAAAGCGGGAATATACCGCTCATCAAAATTAAAGCCGATGTCCTCAATGTGCCCGATACCACCTCCGACCGATATGCCCTTCTCCTTATAGATAAGAATCTGGATGGCATCCAGTTTTCTGACCCATATGGACAGATGATTGGATTGACGTATGATACCATTTTGGACACCAGCTGGTTTCGCTGCAACACCTGGCAGGGCACTACTTGTGTGAGCTGGATGCAGGTTGCCGGACCGCCTGCGGACTCTATTTCCATCGATACATCCGTGGTGCCGGTTCTCGACACCAGTGTGGTAGAGGTTATTGACGGCCTTTTTGTAATTCATCAGTGCGGCGACGCCAACGGAAACGGAACCATAAATATTCTTGATGGCACCTATATTCTGAGTTACCTCTATCAGCAGGGACCGCCGCCGCCGGCTTTCCTCGCCGGCGATGCCGATGGTAACGGTAGTATAAATATCCTCGATGTCACCTTTTTGATAAACTACCTGTTCAAGGGAGGTTCGGTACCGCTCTATTACCGTTGAGTCCTCAAGAATACCGCTTCACAAGATTCCGAAAGTGGCGGCTTAACTCAAGCCGCCACTTTTATATCTGTCGGCGAATTGCTTGACGTCCTCCCTTTCCCGTGTTATTTTCAACCCCAAGTGTAAATTTAT
>JBFMEF010000097.1 GCA_040753495.1 Candidatus Zixiibacteriota bacterium | reverse complement strand
ACCAAAGGCACGCCCCTCGGCGTGCCTTTCTATTTGCGGCGCAAACGCTTACAGTCCGCGCGGGAAGAGCGATTATCATTGACTTTCCAAGCGATTGTGATAAATTGCCGTGACGATTTTTTGCAACGAATGAGAATTTCTGAGTGATAAATTTGAGGTATTAGCATGAGACTTTATGAGTACGAAGGCAAAGAGTTATTTGCCAAATTCAAGATACCTATTCCCAAAGGAAAATTGGCCCGGACGCCAGAAGAGGTGGAGGCAATAGTATCGGAACTGAAAGGACCGGCTGTTCTGAAGTCGCAAGTCCTGACCGGCGGGAGAGGGAAAGCCGGCGGAATAAAGATGGCGAATAGTCCGGCCGAAGCGAAAAATGCCGCGCATCAATTGCTCAATTTGAAAATCAAAGGGTTCCCGGTAGAAAAGATGCTGGTGGAGCCGAAACTCGATATCAAGAAGGAATTTTATATCGGCGTTACTATCGACCGCGCCAATTATAAACTGGTGGTGATCGCTTCCGGCGAAGGGGGAATGGATATTGAAACGGTCGCGGAGAAATCGCCCGAAAAAATCTTCAAGAAATATTACGATATCGATGAAGAGATGTATGGATTTGACGCCATCGATATCGCCAAGAAAATCGGGCTTGGTTCGGAGCAGATAAAAGAGGCAAATGCAATTATCACAAGCCTGTTTAAGTTTTTCAAGAAATATGACGCCAAAATGGCGGAAATAAATCCGCTGGTGCTTACCGGTGAGGGAAAACTGATAGCGGCTGACAGCCGGGTATCGCTTGATGACGATGCCGTGTTTCGTCATCCGGAACTGGCGGAAATGGGAATCGAAAAACGTCACGAGGAAGGTGAAATGACTCCCCGCGAGATGCAGGCGAAGGAATGGGATATACCGTATCTGGACCTCGACGGCGATATCGGGATGTTTCCGGGCGGCGCCGGTTTTGGAATCATGGGGAATGATTTCATCCAGTATTATGGCGGCAAACCGGCGAATTTCATGGACAGCGGCGGCGGACCGACACCGGAACGTCTGGCGAAGATGCTGGTGCTTCTGGATGAAAACCCCAATGTAAGGGCGATATTCGGAGCCCGTTTTGGCGGCATTTCCCGCTGCGATGATTTCGCCAAAGGGGTCGTGATGTTCTTGAAAGAGCATGGGCTTTCCAAGCCGATGGTGGTCCGGATGACCGGGAATATGTGGCAGGAAGGGGTGCGGATTTTCGAGGATGCCAAAAAAGAGAATCCGGACAATTTCAAGAATATTGAGTTTCACGGGATTGAAACCCCGATTGAAGAGATTGCCAAGCGGGCGGTGGAACTTGCCAGAACCGCGGGAGGGAGATAATCATGGCTATACTGGTTGATAAGAAGTCGCGGGTGATGGTGCAGGGGATAACCGGCGGGGCGGGAAAGTTTCATGCCAAGAGAATGATGGAGTACGGCACCAATATTGTCGGGGGGACTTCGCCCGGCAAAGGGGGAACATCGGTTGAAGGAAAGCCGGTCTTTGATACGGCGTTTGAATGTGTCAAGGTGGCCGGCGCCGATACCTCGGTGATTTTTCTTCCGGCGCCGTTTGTGAAAGAAGCGGCGATTGAGGCGATACGGGCCGGGGTGAAACTGGTGGTGGTGATACCGGAGCATATTCCGATTCAGGATATGATGGTGGTGCGGAAAGAAGCGGTTAAAAATGGAGTGACTGTAATTGGCGGAAACACAGCCGGGATAATCACGCCGGGGGAGTGCAATATCGGAATTATGCCGGATATCGCGTTCGCGCCGGGGAGAGTCGGAACTGTCAGCCGAAGCGGCTCGATTACATATTATGTCGCCGATACCTTGACCCGCACCGGATATGGTGAGACAACCTGTGTCGGACTGGGTGGCGACCCGGTGCTGGGCTCGACTTTTGATGAGATTCTCTGGATGTTCGAGCAGGATAATAAGACCAAAGCGGTGGTGATGACCGGCGAAATTGGTGGAGTGTACGAGGAGCGGGCGGTCGATACGATAAAGAAAATGAAGACACCGGTGATTGCGATGATAGGGGGGATATTCGCACCTCCGGGAAAGAGGATGGGGCATGCCGGCGCCATAGTGGAAGGGAAGATGGGGACGGCGAAGGAGAAACTGGAGATACTGGCGTCGGCAGGGGCGCATCCGGCAAAGACCTTTCTGGATATACCGGAGATATTGAAGATGTTGAAGGTCTGAATAGAGACCAATCTGATTCGGGCGGCTGCCGAGCCGCCCTTTTTATTGCGAAGCGGGGGGCGTATGAATTTGTATTTTGTTGTGGCACAGTATCTTATTGGTTCGTATTCGTTTCGTTTTTTCATTCTTTGGTCTGCGCCCTGTCTTTGGATTGGTGGTTTTAGGGCGATTTTTGGGTCCATTATGTTTTCTGAGTTGGGCATAGTCGGGGAGATTTCCCTACTGTTTACGCTGGAGAAAATTCACCATTGAAGTAATAGTGATTTTGCCGAAAGAAGGCGTGGTGAGTTTGAGAAGGTCGAAACGGGAGAATGGAAGATGAGCGCTCGGGAACAAGTCAAGCAGCCACCTCAGTGTAGAATCGATAGAACAACCTGACGGAGACCGGCCGCGCACGACAAATTGAGTTTGCAAAATTGAAAATCATCTTATATTGTAAAGAGGCTGACATCAGAGTTCGGCACCGCTAACGGGCTGAGGTTAACGACATAATGTCGGAGGGACAGCATATGCGAGCACGAGTCCTATCTGCAGTGACCATGGGGGTGTTATTACTCCACGGTTGCGGGGATAAGGGGACGGAGGGGGAGAAGGAAATTCGGAAGTGGTCGGTGTCGGGAACAGTGGTGCGGG
>JBFMEF010000096.1 GCA_040753495.1 Candidatus Zixiibacteriota bacterium | reverse complement strand
CCGTCTTACAGATGGGACATTCCACCTTGGTCATGAAAAAGGGTGATTCCGTCCCCATTATCTCATCCTCGCTTTCCCTTGAAGTTTCTGGCTCTGCTTGATCAGGGTAATCTCAGCCTCGGTGACCGGAAGAACCTTCTGCACCGTGGCACTTCGTTTCTTCTGAGCCAGCATTTCGCGCGCCTGCTCCAGTATTTCTTTACGGTCCCGCACCCGATATTCGCCGCGCAGCGCGCCGGGCGTATCGGAGCTATTCAGAGAATCAGTGTCAACCAGCCGGACAAATTGCGCTTCCGGCATCTTTCTTTCCGGGCGTCCGGGCGTTGCCGCGCTGACGACATCAGCCGCTGAAGCCGCCGCGGCGTTGCTTCTCCCGGCGGCGCGACCCTGACGGCTGGTTGAAATCCAGTGATAGACATAAAAGGTCAGTATCCCCGCGGTCAGGAATCCGGCAAAGTTCAATCCTATATCCAGAAGTTGCAAAGGTGAAAATCCCATTTTCATTATTCCTTTCTTCAGGCTTTCAAATCCAGATGTTCCGGCGGTGGACCCGGCTCATTTTCTTCGTCCTTCCGCTGGTCATCCTTCTTCTTTTCCTTATTTTTCTCTTCCTGTTTCTGTTTATCTTTACTGATGATTATCAGGTCGCTCTTTTCGGTCTCGTGTGTTCGTTCGGCATCAACCGTCGCTTTTTCTTTGATGGCCGCCGCCACCTGCCGCTGCTCCATCTCGGAGTGCGCCTTCTGTATCTGGTTGATTTTTCCGGCCACTTCCGTTTTGGAGAGATTGTCCGAAAGTTCCACGGGACGAATCATATCCGCCTTCCTCTTTAGCCGCTCAAGGCAAATTTCTCCCGAATCATGCCGCGCAATTTGATGACCGCCTTGGTGTGTATCTGCGAAACCCGGGATTCGGAGATCGACATTACTTCCCCGATTTCTTTGAGAGTCAATTCCTCGAAATAGTACAGAGCGATTACCAGTTTTTCCTGTTCCGTGAGACGGTCAATAGCAGTGACCAGAAATGCCCGCAGTTCCCCTTTTTCCATATCGCCCAGAGCGGTTGCTTTGGCTTCATCGCTTATGGTTTCGATGCGGGGGACCTGACGGTTGTCGTCTTCACGATAAATCGTCTCATCGAGAGAGAGTAGTGATGAACCACTGACATCGCCGATGGCGTGCATTAATTCCTCCACGGAGCATTTGAGTTTCATAGCCAGTTCTGCTTCGGTCGGCGGCCGACCAAAATCATTCTCCAACTCTAATAAGGCTCGTTCGATTTCGCGAGAACGGGCGCGCGTCGAGCGCGGCACCCAGTCGAGAGCGCGCAGTTCGTCCAGGATTGCTCCCCGGATGCGCGGCACGGCAAAGGTCTCAAACTTCACTCCCCGGGTCGGGTCGAAATTCCGAAATGCCTCCACCAGGCCGATAACGCCGGTGTTAATCAGGTCGGCAAGTTCTACCGAACGGGGGAAACCGATAGCCATCCGGCCGGCCACGTTTCGCACCAGCGGAAGATACTGCTTGAGCAGTCGCGCCCGTATTTCGGGATTGCCGTCGCGCTGATATCGAATCCAATCGATAGATAGCTCGGCCGGCTTCCGCGGCGGCATGGTCTCTTTCGGGGCACGATAGACCGACACCCGCCGGGTCTTTCCCGAATTTTTCTCCTCCCGTTTGCCTCGACTTTTGCGTGTGCTAATCATTTGAATGCTATTCCTTTATATCGGCTGCTTCTATGTGGGAATTTATCTTTTCTTTGTCATCATGGGCCGCCCCTTGCGGGAAATTTCCGCTCTCGCGAAGAACCAGCTTCGCCAGATTTTGAATACCCTGCCCCGCCGCTGAATCTTCATCCAATTGGAAAAGCGGCTTCTGCGCCCCTATCGACTCGCCAACGCGCGCATCCTCAAGAAGATATCCGGCGTCATGAGCGACCCGTCTCAAGAACCGCTCTGTCAAATAAGAAAATTTCTGATAGATATACTGCGCTTCCCCGGCGTTCTTCACGCGGTTGTTCAAAATATGCACAGTCAATTGGCGATTGGCTTTCAAAATGTACTTGAACAGACCATATCCATCGGCTATGGCGGTCAGTTCCGGATTAATGACGATGAGATTGAGGTCCGAAGCCGACGCCGCCAGCGCCACCAGCTCCACTATTCCGGAAGCGGTATCAAGCACCAGGAAATCATAAGAGGCAAACAAACGCCGTAAATTCGATAGCAGACGGGCGAAATCGGCTTCAGGGAAAGAATCCGCCGCCTCGCTCAAGGATGCCGTTGCCGCCATCCCCAGATATTCATTGACCGGGGCAATCTTGGTCGTCCGGCTTTTTTCCGGATAAATCAAATCATACAGAGTCGCCTGTGGCGCGACATTTGCCAGAATATGCTGATTGCCGAAATGCCAATCGGCATCCAGTATAACGGTGCGAAATTGACGGCGCGCCAGTTCGGACGCCAGATTGAAAGCGATGACCGATTTCCCTGCTCCCCCTTTGCCGGAAAGAATGGAAATGACGAAGGGAGCTGTCTTGCGCGGCGCAGATATGCTATCAATTCTTTCGAGACGATTAATGGTCATTCTGATTATCCTCCAGATTGAGAAGCCGCCGCGCCAGCAATGCCGCGTGCGGTCGCTCCAAAAGACCGCTACCGGCAGGGGTGCGGGAGATCAATGCCAGCGGTCTTTCCAGGTACTGGTTGAGAGTAATGATGCCGCCCCAGCGACCGGTCTCATCAAGATGGCTTGCCAGGAGATGTGTCGGTTTCAAATAATCGAATAAGCCGACCGCATCCACCAAATCGGAAGTGCGGGTGCAGACGGAAAAGACCAGGAAGAGTATATCGGGATTCAGTTTTTCCAGCCGCTTTATCAGTGTCGAAATCTTCTTATCATGACAGCGGAAGGAGGGGGTGTCAATCAGCAACACGGTATCATCGGTATGATTACTCTCCGGCACGCCGGTCAGGTCGAGTGGCAATCCCAGAATGTCGGCGTAGCCGCCAATCTCTTCGTACGATGACACCTTCAGGTTGTCCAGTGATGCCAATGTAACTTTCTGGTTTTCTTTGGTCGCCAAACGGGCCGCCATTTTGGCTAATGCCGCGGTCTTCCCCGCGCCTGACGGTCCGGCAAAAACAATTTTCATCCCGGCTCTGATTTCCAGCGGAGGACAGATGATGGAATTCATCAAAGACGTCATCATCTCCAGAGCTGCGCCGGTGATTTTGTCTTCCGCAACCTCTTTTTTAGCGATGTCATCGATAATCTGGCGGGCTATCTCTTCCGGCAAATCGGAGTCGAGCAGGTTGAGATAGAGCGGTTTGAAGGCCGGCGGTATTTCGGAGGGAATCATCCCGGCCCGGTTCGACTTGATAATCAGGTCGATTTTCTTATCCAGTTTGCTGGCGAATTCAAGCGGCTCGGGAAGTTCCGGCAGCATCGCGGTGTCGGTATCTTTCTTAATACTTTCCGAAGCAGAATTCTGAGCCGCCGGGCTTTCCTTTGCCGGCGCTGTTCTCTTCGCTGCCGATTTCTCATCAACACAGGCGGTGACTTCCACGCGATGCCCTGTCAGCGCCGTTTCCTCCGGCGGACAGTGACGTGTCCGCAGTATGATGGCGTCATTGCCGAGCTCTTCTTTTATCATTTTGAGAGCATGGGCGACGCCGGGAGCCGAATATGACTTAATTATCATCGCCGAATCTCACTGTTCCGGTGGAAATGACTTCCACATTGTTACTGATTTCGTTGTACGAGAGCACCACCAGCCCCGGATAAGAGCCATCCGTAAGACGTTTCAGCGCCAGACGGATATTGGGAGAACTAAGGCAGATTGGCAGATGTCCGGCGGCGGTGATATTGTCGATTTGCTTGCCGATGGCATTAAGAAGCCTTTGTGAGTCGGACGGCGATATCACCAGCATCAAGCCCTGCTTGCTGTTTTGAACCGCATCGGTGAGCATCTGCTCGATTGCCGGGTCGATGGTGAAGAGATATATCTTATTATCTTTGTCCTTGTAGAGGTCGGTTATCTGGCGTTTCAGCGCCATCCGGACATACTCGGCCAAGACATCCGGCTCTTTGGTCACGGTGTAATAATCGGAGATGGTTTCAATGATGGTCGCCAGGTTCCGGACCGGAATTCTCTCGGAAAGAAGCGCCTGCAGAACTTTCTGCACCGCCGAGAATGGCACCACATTCGGAATGACATCATTTACCAGCGAGGGGTAATCCTCTTTGACCGTCTCCACCAGGTGAGCGACATCCTGGCGACTGAGAAGTTCGCCGGCGTAAGTCTTAATCACTTCGGTCAGATGAGTCGCCAGCACAGCCGACGGCTCCACCGTGGTGTAACCTTTGGAATCGGCATATTCGCGCAGGTTGGGGATAATCCATGAGGCCGCCAGTCCAAAAGCCGGTTCATTGGTGCGGAAGCCATCCAGCTCTTCCTGCACAAATCCGGGATTAATTGCCAGAACATGGTCCAGCATCAGTTCATAGGTGGCGACACTGATTCCTTTAATCTTTATTCGGTACTGATTCGGCTGCAGCTGGACATTGTCCCGAATTCGTATTGGCGGCACAATGATCCCCAGTTCCTGCGCCATCTGGCGGCGTATGGTGGATACACGGTCGAGAAGGTCGCCTCCCTGGTTGGCATCGACCAGCGGAATCAACCCGTAGCCGATTTCGACTTCCAGCGAATCGACCTTCAACAGGTCTTCGGTCCGCTCCGGCGGCGCCGCATGCTTCTTTTCCGCTTCAGTTTTATCCTGTTCCTGTTTCTTCTTTTTCAATCCTTCATTGGTCACATAACCGACAGCGCCGACCACCAGCCCGAGCAGAATAAAGGGCAGGGTCGGCATTCCGGGGACAATGCCAAAAATTACCAGCATCGCCGCCGCAATCATAATCGCCCGCGGCTGTTTGACCAGTTGGGTGGTCAGGTCGCTGCCCATATTGGAAGTCGAAGCCGCCCTCGTAACAATGATACCGGCCGCCGTGGAGACTATCAGAGCCGGAATCTGCGTGACCAGGCCATCGCCGACTGAAAGCAGGGTGTAGGTGCGGAGCGCTTCGGATACTTCCATCCCCTGCAAGGCGATGCCGATGATGAAACCGCCGACGACATTAATGAAAGTAATCAGGATACCGGCGATAGCGTCGCCGCGGACAAACTTGGAGGCGCCATCCATAGCGCCATAGAAGTCGGCCTCGCGGGCTATATCTTCGCGGCGACGTTTCGCCTCGGAGTCGTTGATAATGCCGGCATTCAGGTCGGCATCAATCGCCATCTGTTTGCCCGGCATAGCATCTAATGTGAAGCGCGCGGCTACTTCGGAGATTCTTCCGGCGCCTTTGGTGATAACCACAAACTGGATGATGACGAGAATTATAAAGATAATGAATCCGACAACATAATTTCCGCGGACTACGAAGTTTCCGAAGGAATTGATAACTTCGCCGGCGTAACCGCTGCCAAGAATCAGGCGAGTCGATGCCACATTGAGCGCCAGGCGCATCAAAGTTACTATTAAGAGCATTCCCGGGAAAACCGAAAGGTCCAGCGGACGGGTGATATAGAGAGTCGAAAGCAAGATAACCAGCGAGAAGGCGATATTGAAAGCCAGGGCAAAATCGAGCAACGCCGCCGGGATAGGAATTACCAGCACCCCGATAATGGCGATAACGGCGACGGCCAGAATTATATCGGAGCGATTGGCGATTTTGCCGAAGAGAGTCTTATTTTCAAAATCCATGGTCAAACCTCAGCCCCTTTAAGGCGATAGACATAAGCAAGCACTTCGGCCACCGCCCGGTACAATTTCGCCGGCACAAAGGAACCGACTTCGCACATACTGAAGAGCGCCCGAGCCAGGGGGGGATTTTCGACCACAGGCACATTCGCTTCGCGGGCGAGTTCTTTTATCTTTTGGGCAATCAGTCGCTCCCCTTTGGCGACCACCATGGGGGCGTCCATTTCATCGGGATTGTATTTGAGCGCTACCGCGATATGGGTCGGGTTGGTCACGACCACATCCGCTTTCGGCACATCCTGCATCATCCGCTTGCGCGACATCTCGCGCTGAATCTGCCGTATCCGCGATTTTATCTGCGGCGAGCCCTCCGTGTCTTTGTATTCATCTTTGATTTCCTGACGGCTCATCCGGATTGATTTTTCATAATCATATTTTTGATAGGCATAATCGAGTATCCCGAGAATCAGCATGACGGCGCCGATTTGAAGGGTCGTTTTGAGAGCCATCGTCCCCATCGCCCCGGCGAAGACAGTGACGGAATTGTCGGCAAGAAGATAGAAGGTGTCCATCTGGGATGAAATCGCTTTGTAGCCGACAAAGCCGATGACGATTAACTTGACGGTATCCCGAATCAGTTCCATCAGAGACCGGCCCGAAAAAAGCCTCTTGATGCCATTGGCGATATTTAACTTTTCCGGTTTTGGCTCAAGCGGTTTGCCGGTGACCAGAAAACCGACCTGCATCACATTGATACCATATGCCACCACCACCAGAATCACCAGAATCGGTCCCAGCAGATAGAAGAAGGTGAGAATCCTGGTTGAAAGAAGCGCCAGAAGAGAATCATAATCGGCGCTCATAGTGGGAGCTTCACGGAAAATGAAAATCATGAACTGTTGCAATTGACGAATCAGAAGCGGTCCCAGAAAATAGATGGCGGCTGAGCCCAGGCAGAGGATGACGGCCGAATTGAGCTCCAGCGAGCGGGCTACTTTTCCCTCTTCGCGGGCTTTCTCCCGTCGTCGGGGAGTTGCCTGTTCAGTTCGTTCCTGGAATTGCTCTTCTGCCATATCTGTCTAAGATGCGGTTCCTAAGCCATGTAAGAGCCGGTGTACTTCGCTGTTGAGAAATTCCACTGAGCGTTCGATGACAAAGCGGAAGACCGGAAGCGCGGTCGCTATCACCAGAATCCCGACGCCTATTTTCAGCGGCAGACCGACAATGAAGATATTCATCTGCGGGACTGTCCGCGCCACCACCCCCAGCGCAACCTCAGTTAGGAAAAGGGTAATTATCACCGGCGCGCCGATCTTGATAGCCATCACAAAGGAGTAGGCGGAAAACCGGATAATGAAATCCAGGGCGCTTCCTGAAAAATCGAAAGTCCCCACGGGAACTATCTTATAGCTGTCGGAAAGCGCCGAAATTATGGCGTGATGTCCGTCAATCGCCAGGAATATCAGGGCCGCCACAAAAAACCAGAACTCTCCAATAAGCGGGACTTCCGTTCCCATCTCCGGGTCCAGAACATTGACCAGGGAGAGTCCAATCTGGTAGCCGACCAGACCGCCGGCCATCTGAACCGCCATGAAGAGAAGCGCAAAGAAAAAGCCGATAAGAAAACCGACCAGCATCTCTTTTGCCGCCAGCACCGCCAGAAGCCAGACCGAGCTGACCGGCTCTATCGGGGTCTTGCCGACCGCCGGAATTAGAATTATCGCCAGCATTATCGCCAGTCCGGCCTTGACCATGCGAGGTATGATGCGATGCCCGATTATCGGCGCCCCCAGAAAGAGACCGGCGGCTCTGAAGGAGATTAAGAAGAAGGTCTCGAGTTTTGCGGCGCTGTATGTTACAAATTCAAACATGGTCTTTTTACCTATAGTACGGGTCTATCGTCAAGACTTTAATCAAGTCCCGTGCCAG
>JBFMEF010000095.1 GCA_040753495.1 Candidatus Zixiibacteriota bacterium | reverse complement strand
TCCGCGATTTTCCGGGCGTTGTAAGAGTGACGCTCCATTCGGACCGGAAGGGTCTTTATCCCTCGAAGCGCCAGGAAAGAATCAAAAGGACCGAGAATCGCCCCGACCGCGTTCTGGTAAAACCCGATTTTTTCGGCGAGTTCTTCATTTTCGACGACAACCGCCCCGCCGACCATGTCACAATGCCCGGCGAGATACTTAGTCAGCGAATGAACTACAATATCGGCGCCCAGCTCCAGCGGTCGCTGAATATATGGCGTTGCGAATGTATTGTCGACCGCCAGCAGTATGCCGCTCTCCCGCGCTTTTTTGGCGACCTCGGCAATGTCGGTTAAATGCATCAACGGATTAGAGGGTGTCTCCAGCCAGAGAAGTTTTGTATTCTGCCTGATGGCTCCGGCAAAATTCTCCGCTTTGCGGCCATCAACATAGGTAAACGATAGCTGATATTGCTTGAAAACTTTTTCGAAGAGACGGAAGGTACCGCCGTAGAGGTCATCTCCCACCACCAGATGGTCTCCGGCGGCAAGAAGATTCATTACCGTATTGGTCGCCGCCAGTCCGCTGGCAAAGGCAAATCCAAATCGTCCCCCTTCCAGTTCCGCCAGGGCGGACTCCAACGCCTTGCGGGTCGGGTTTGACGTCCGCGAGTAAACATACCCGCTCTCATCCCCGGGGAACTGCTGGCGATAAGTCGACGTCTGAAAAATCGGCGTCGTAACTGCGCCGACACCGCCATCAACCTCACGGCCGGCATGGATCGCCCGGGTATCCATTTTCCGTTCCTTTTTCACGATAGATATCCTTTCTCCTTCATCCAGTTATCATTATAGAATTTGCTCAAATATTTCAATCCGCTGTCGGGAAGTATCACCACCGCCAGGTCATTTTCGTCAAATCTCTCCGCCACTTTCAGCGCCGCATAGACCGCTGCTCCCGAGGAGCCGCCGGCAAGGATTCCCTCCCGGCGCGCCAGGTCGCGCGCCGCAAGAAAACTCTGGCGGTCATCAACCTGGATTATTTCATCGATTACGGTAAAGTCAATGGTCGGGCAGAGCATATCCTCCCCAATTCCCTCCACCAGATAAGTGTGCGGCTCAATCAAATTCTGAGTCTTAAAGTAGTCATGATAGACCGACCCGAGCGGGTCAACGGCAACCACCCTGATACCGCGCTTCTGCTCCTTGAGGAAGCGAGCGGCGCCGGAAATAGTCCCGCCGGTGCCGATACCGCCGATTAAGCAGGTAATCTTCCCCTCCGTCTGCTCCCATATCTCAGGACCGGTCAATCGATAATGAGCTTCGATATTCTTCAGATTATGATACTGCCCGATAAAATAGGAGTTTTCCGTTTCGGCGGCAATCCGACGAGCCGTCTCATAGTAACTCTCCGGAGAATCAGGCGGAACGGCTGTTGGGCAAACAAACACTTCCGCCCCAAAAGCCTTCAGGGTATTTATCTTCTCCTCGGACATCTTATCCGGTATGGTGAATATCGCTTTGAACCCGTTCGCCGCCGCATACATCGCCACCGCCGCTCCGGTATTCCCGGAGGTTGCTTCGACTATCGTCCCCCCTAGCTTCAACTGCCCTGATCGGACCGCTTCATCCAGAATATATATCGCCATCCGGTCTTTCACCGAACCGGTCGGATTCATAAACTCGAGCTTAACCAGAATCTTTCCCCGGGATTCTCTGCCCAGTTGACGTAATCTGACCAGGGGTGTATTGCCGACTGCGTCGGTTACCGACTGCTCCAACTTCCTGAACTGATTATCCAATCTGCTATTTCCTTTTCCAGATACCTTCGTTATATCCATTTAATCTCCTAAAATAAAAAAGTCCACCAACTTTGAGGGTGGACCGGAAAAAAGCCATAATGTGCCATCAGGCAGGCTACATTACCGCCTCCCGGTCATAAGCACAACAACAGCCGCAGGCTTTTATTCTTTTTCTGGATTTGAGGGACTTGTTGCTCATAAAATTTAAGGACTAATTATGTCTTAATTAATATACGCCGATTCTCCCTTTTGTCAATAGGCAAAATGAGGAATCAACGGCGATTCACAGTCTGTCCACAACTTATCCACAGATTCCAGTGCCGGAGAGCAGTTTAACATAGCCGATAATGACGCAAAAAGTGATTGAACCACAAAACTTTTCCCTTATCTTGCCGTAAAACAGTCAATTCTAACCAAGGAGAATCAATGTTTACCCGAGTTGAAGATTTCCTGGCTGCCTGGAAACAGCATTCCAGCGGAACTCAGAGATATTTTGACGCCCTCACAGACAACTCCCTTCAGCAGATGTCTGCCGCCGGGGAAAGAACGATAGCCCGTGCCGCCTGGCATATCGTGACATCTCTGTCAGAGATGGCTGGAAGAACCGGCCTGAAATTGTCAGGACCGTCGGAAAGTGCCCCTATTCCCAAGACCGCCAAAGAGATAACAGAGGGTTATCGGCAGCTTTCTCACTCTCTGGCGGAGGAGGTAAGGAAGAATTGGAACGATGCCGCGCTCCAGGTTGAAGATGATATGTACGGTTCTAATTGGAAGCGTGGCTTAACGTTACGAATCATTATCGACCATGAAATTCACCACCGCGGTCAGCTCTCGGTTCTGATGCGTCAGGCTGGGCTCAAGGTTCCCGGGATATTTGGGCCATCCCTGGAAGAATGGTCTCAGCACGGGATGAAGCCACCGGAAATCTGAAATCAGTCTGCTGTTAATTGCGAGGGAGAAGATAATGGGCTTCCGTCTGTTACACAAGCGCCGGCAGTTATGTAGTTATATAACAACAACATAACAAATTTGTCTCTTTTCTGCCACCAATATGGAGATTTTTGCGGTACGGTGAACTTTTTATCGGAAATATTTGTATTAATTGGTCGAATGAAGGTTGCCGATAATGAAGAACATTCTTGCCGGTCGTAGCGTTTTTTGCTTGCGTTAGAATTAATATTTTGTTTTTATCAAGCGCAATTTTCTGACCGCTGGCTTGGTTTTAATGGAGGTGGATGATATATGGTCTGCGCATTCTGCGGAGAGAAATTCTCCGGCAAGCCGATCAAGCAGGGTGGACAGGTTTACTGCTCTATCGAGTGCGCCGATATGGCCGCCGAAGTTGTCGCCGAGGATGAAGAATATTACGATGAAGAAACCCCGGAACTCGACAGCTATGACGGTGAAGAAGATGAATATTGATTAGCGGCGTTGCCGCAAGTATTGGATAAATCCCCGGTCGTTGCCGATGACTGGGGATTTTCTATTTTTATTCCCGGGATATTTTGAGGATTTCGTAATGAATTATTCCGGCCGGCACTTTAACTTCAATCTTATCCCCGACCGCTTTCCCCAGAAGGGCCGCTCCAATCGGCGATTTAACTGAAATAATGTCATTATCTACATCGGCTTCATCCGGCGGCGCCAGTTGATATTCAATCTTCTCGCCATTTTTCAGGTCTTTGACCGTAACCTTGGCGAATAGATAAGCCTTGTCGGTGGGAATGTTGTCGGTTTCCACCGAGCGCACCCGGCTCAGTTTGTCCTCCAGTTCGGCGATTTTCCGCTCCAGATGAGTCTGGGCTTCTTTGGCGGCATGATATTCGGCATTCTCCGAAAGGTCCCCCATATGCATCGCCCGCTTGATTTCGGCAATCAATCTTGGACGGTCTTCCGTCTTGAGCTTCTTTAGCTCCTGCTCCAGTTTGATTCGTCCCTGTTTGGACAGATAAATCGGGTCATTATTCATAGTGATATTATAATACGCTTCCCCCCATCGGCAAAGCGGGATTTTTCGATTACGCTGAAAACGACATTTCGCCCCAATCTGACATTCGAGCTCCTTTCCGCCGGAAACCTTGCCGGCGGCGTGGTAAAGACAATGTCAATTCGCTCTTCGCAAAATATATATGACCCAGGGGGCAATCTCAGTTTCATTGACCCAGGGATACGGTTCATCTTTAAGTCCCAGGGGAGAGTGAACCTCAACTATCTCCAGTCCCGCTTCCTGATATACCTGACGATAATCCGCATCATCCCAGACAATATCTTCCACCGGACGGCTGTCTTCGACGGCAGTAATAATAATCTTTACCCGGTCACCGCTACGGGCTTGCCGATTCTCCGGGAAATCTTTGGTCGAAAAAGAGACCCACTCGTGACGGTAAATCTCCGGTGACGACACCAGGTTGATGAGACATCCTTCATGGCTCAAAATTCTGCCAAGGCCTTTGAAAAGCGCTATTTTCTTCTCTCGAGTCGGGATATTGTCGAAGGTGAATGCCGAAAGCACTAAGTCAACTTCAAGGTCGAGCGATTGCAGTCCAGATTCGCTGTCAGGCACCAGCCTGTAATCCCCCCCGGGGTCAAGCTCCCGCGCCTTGGCAATCATACTGGCGGAAATATCGATACCGATAACATCAAATCCGAGATTCTTGAGGTAGCGACTGGAGCGGCCAGTGCCACAGCCGAAATCCAGCGCCCGTTTTCCCCGGGCGTTTCTGGCAATCAGAGACGGAAGGTCACGGTATGCCAGATAATAAGTTCCGGGAAACTCAAGTTTGGCGTACGCCTCCGCCCGCTTTTTGTCATCATAAACATTCCTGAACTTCTGGGGCTCTTTCATACAGTAACTTTTTCCTGGCGGGTGTAACCCTTGAGAATACCGACCAGGATTTCCAGTCCGCTTTTCAGAAGAAGGCGGTCGGAGACGGCTCCGACCGAGAGGCGAACGCCATTGACGGGAGCATGTCGCCCCACCGCGAAAATCTCGGCCGGCGAAACCGCCACCCCGCGCCGCTGTGATTCAGTCGCAAATACCATGCTGCTCCACCCCTCCGGCAACTCCAGCCAGAGGTGGTATCCCGACTTATGAATACGCACTTTGAGGTCGCTCAGAATCTCCTGCGCCAGTCTATTGCTTGACGTCAGTTCCTCGCGACGTCGGGCAATCACTTTCGCCACGGTGCCGTCATCCATCCAGCGCGCAAAAATCTCCGCCATTAACGGCGGGATGCTCAGACAAGAAGCCTGAAGCGTCTCCCCCAGTTTCTGCCTTTTCGCTGACGGCGCCACTACGAAGCCGAGCCGAAGCCCCGCCGCCACTGATTTTGACGATGATATGACAAAATAGGACCGCTCCGGAATCAGTTGCCATAAATATGAAGGGGGCGACACCATCAGCGGCGCCAGAATCTCATCTTCGACCACGGCAAAATTATACCGCTCGGCAAGTTCGGCTATCTTTTCCCGACGGGAGGTGGGCATGATAATATTGGTTGGATTCTGCAGCGAGGGATTCAGATAAAGAAGGCGAATACCGCGGCTCCGGCAGAGCGACTCCAGTTCTTCCGGAATTATTCCCTCGGCGTCCATCGGCGCGCCGACCAGTTCCAGCCCCAGCATATCGGCAATAGCCTTCACCCCGGGATAAGTATATTCTTCAGCGGCGATGATATCTCCGGGGGTGGTTTCGGTAGCGATAATGACGTTTATAGCATGCTGGGCTCCGGCGGTGATATGAAGATTTTCCGGGTCAACTTTCATTCCCACCGTACTCAGCCAGGCGGCTCCCGCCTGAAGATGTTCCGGCATGCCGGATGCCGGCGGATACTGGAGCAAAGTCTGTATCTTAGGGGAGCGAATAATCTGGCGCAGCGCCCCGGCCAAATCAGGGTCAAAGGCATGAGCCGGGTGATTCTTGCTTAAGTCGATTCCGATCGGCAAAGTACGATTCATCGATGCCAGTATTGCCCGCGGCTTGGGGATTTCGCCGACAAAAGTGCCGCGACGCCCGTCGCCATAAATTAATCCCCGCCGCTCCGCCTCCGTGAATGCCTTGGTGACCGTCCCGATGGCAATCTTCAATTCATCGGCAAGCTCTCGCTGGGTCGGCATGCGGGTTCCAACCGCCAATCGTCCCTGAGCGATATCTTCCTCCAACTTCCTGACCAGCGACAGATACAAAGGTCCCCCTTTTTTCGGTAACTCCGGCTTCCAGTGCAACTGCATATCAATTATCCTTCACAAGGTTATCTTTTTGTCATTGATACAAATATCGGCAATTAAACTGATATCGTCTTTATTGTTATAGTGACATTAAATCTGTAACACTATTGTAATAATAGTTGTATCATTAGTGTGTGTCAAGTGAAATATTACAATAACCAAAAATATCGGAGGCAGTATGGCTGACATACAATTTTCCACTATGGCTAAGAGTCTTTATCGCTCGGAAATACGAGAGTTATTGAAACTGACCCGGCAGCCTGACACAATCTCTTTCGGCGGGGGGCTACCCGACCCGGCGATCTTCCCATACCAGGCGGTCGAAGAGGCATCTCTTAAAGTCATTCGGGAGAAAGGGCGGCTGGCGCTTCAGTATTCGCCGACCGAGGGGGAACCGTTTCTCAAAAAGCAGTTGATTGACTATATGGAGCGGCAGGGCGAAAGCGTAAGAGCAGAGAATATGGTAGTAGCGGCATCCTCGCAACAGGGATTAGACCTTCTCGCCAAAATTTTCATCGACCCGGGCGACCCTATCATAGTTGAGAAGCCGACCTATATCGGGGCGATACAGGCTTTCCGCGCTTTTCGCGCCGATTTTCAGGGTGTCGAGATGGACTTTGACGGCGTCATTCCCGATGAACTTGAAAAGACTGTCCTTCGTCTGCTTGAAGCCGGGCGTAAACCTAAATTTGTGTACCTTATCCCCGACTTTCAAAATCCTTCGGGAATAACCCTGTCTTACGAGCGAAGAGTCCGCATCCTGGAGCTGGCGTCGAAATACGACCTCATCATTATTGAAGATACTCCGTACCGTGAGTTGCGGTTCCAGGGAGAGAATATCCCGTCGCTCTTTTCATTGGATAAAGAGGAGCGGGTGATAATGATGAAAACTTTCTCCAAGATATTCTCCCCCGGTTTCAGAATCGGCTGGATTATGGGACCGAGCCTGGCAATTGACAAACTGGTCATGGCAAAGCAGGGGACCGACCTTTGTACATCGGCATATATCTCTTTCCTTGCCGCCTATCTTCTGGAAGCGCGCCAGGTGGACCGTCAGGTAGTACTCAGTCGGGGGCTTTATAAGGTGAAACGTTCAATAATGCTCTCCGCGCTGGAGCGGTTCATGCCGCCCGATGAGGGTATCTCCTGGTCAAAGCCGGAAGGAGGGATGTTCCTCTGGTTGGAACTCCCGGAGTATATCGACACCCTGGAACTTCTTAAAGAAGCGGTTGAGAACAAAGTCGCCTTTGTGATAGGGAAAGGATTTTTCACCGACGGCTCCGGCGGCAACGCCATGCGGCTCAATTTCTCTTTTCCTACCGAGAAACAGATAGTTGAGGGGATAGAACGAATTGCCCAACTGGTTTCGAAACGTCTCCGGGTGCCGGTGATGCGGTAAGGGAGGAAGCGAGAATTAGTATCGATGAGATTCTATTAAGGGCGCCCTTTTAAAGAGCTAATCTGGTCCAAATCTCCCGAAAGCAGTTTTTTGCTCTCCTCGTCTTTCACTGTTTCAGATAACTTTCGGGCTTGCGCCAGATACTCTTCCATTTTTTCATGATTGCCGGCGACCGCTTCGCTTCGCGCCAGCGCTTCATAAGCATACCCTTCATAAAAGGGGGCGAGTCCCCGGCTTTGTTCGAGACTTTTCTGCGCATAACGGCGCGCCTCATCGGCTTTGCCCAGCAGCGCAAAAACGCGGCTGGCTTGCCAGTAGCCGACTGAAAAATTCTGCGCGGTCACATCTTCTCGCTGCGACCAATGCCAGAGTGACGCCATACAGGTAAGGAGCATATCTTCCCCTTCATCCGCAGTGCGGCTCGGCTTGTCCATAAAGTCCCAGGTTCTGTTGAAGCAATGGGCAGAAAAATATTTGTGGCTTTCGGCGACATCAAATGACGGCAACTTGTTCATGATGAAACATCTCCTTTCTGAAATAAAATAGACTTAATGACACCACATTAATCATACAAACTTTATCTTTGCCGCTTTGTTGCGACAATGATGGATTATCTTGACCGAAGGCAGATTCAGTGGCGTGGTTATTGCCGGAAGATAGAGGCTGCGACGCCCGAAGAGTCTCTCAACTCTGGCTCAATCTTTTGCTCCATTGCAATCTGCCAGAAGAAATATTTTCCACTACCAACCGGCAGTTTTTTCTCAGTGCCTTTCAATTAACAGACTTCATTAAACCTTAATCGCTTGCCGTTTATACTCTTTCCTTGCCATGGGGAAACCGGCATCCCGCTTGCATAATCAACCGCCTGAGAGAAATGGAGTATATCAAAACCATGGAAGGTGTTTATGCGAATTGTCATTATTCTTATTGCGCTGGTTATCCTGCTGGTGGCCGTCAGCTGGTTCAAACCGGCGTTCTGCTCCGATGCCGTCCCCGATAGTCTAATTAAGAACTATCTCGATGACCTGCGCCCCCAGAGGAGCGGCGAAAAATCTTATAACAGCCCCGAAATCTACGGCGCCAGCCAGACCCCGACGCTTCCGGTTCAGAAAGAGACTCAACCGGTCGCTAATATTAAGCCCCCTGAATCGGATGCTTCAACCGGCGCAGAACTGGAGCCCTTTGGTTATTCGCTTTTCAGTGTCCCCTCAGAACTAACGGCAGCGCCGGAAATTGCCGATGCCGCCGATTATATTCTTGGACCCGGCGATAACATAGTCATCTACCTCTGGGGAAAAGTCGAAAAAGAATACAATCTGACCGTGGACCGTCAGGGCAAAATTTTCATCCCAAAAGTCGGCGAAATCGTTGTCTGGGGTCTTACCCTGGCTGATTTTGAAGCCGCCGTCAACCGGAAATTCTCTTCGGTATATTCCGATTTTAAATCCTCCGTATCCCTGGGGAAAATCCGCTCCATCAGGATTTATCTGACCGGCGAAGTGAAACGTCCCGGCGCATATACCGTAAGCTCTCTGACAACTCTATTCAACGCTCTTTACCTCGCCGGAGGACCGAACCTCCGCGGTTCCATGCGAAATATCCAGTTGATTCGCAAGAATGAGATTGTCACTACGTTGGACCTTTATCAGTTTCTCTTGAAGGGGGATAGCAAGAGCGATATTCGTCTCGCTTCCGGAGATGCCATCTTCATACCGGTGTCCGGACCGCGTGTCCGTATCAGCGGCGCCGTCAAGCGCCCCGCCATTTACGAACTTCTGGGGAATGAAACGGTCAGCAGTCTGCTGGGACTTGCCGGGGGAACTGCCGCCGATGCTTATCTCGACCGGATTATGCTGGAGCGTTTCTCGCCTGAGGATGAAAAGGAAGTTATCGACGTCAACCTCAATAGCAATAGCGGCAAACCGGTCAATGATATTGCCCTTGCCGACGGCGACCGGGTTGCGGTCTTCTCCCTGTACGATATGAAACGAAATGTGGTCTATATTGACGGTTTGGTGAAACATCCGGGAGAATTCGAGAGGACCGATTCCACCACCCTCCGCGACCTCTTGACCCTGGGGGAATTGCAGCCTAAGAATGTCTATTACGACCGCGCCAATCTGTTCCGGCGATATCCTGACCGCCGCGAAGAGGTAATTCCGGTCAACTTGAATCAAATCCTCTCCGGTCAGGCAAACTTTCTTCTTCAGGATCTGGACTCTCTGCATGTTTACAGTATCGACGAGGTCAAGAGAAGGAAATATGTCTATATCGACGGTGAAGTCAAAAAGCCGGGAGAATATCTCCTTTATGACAATATGAATCTTGCCGATCTGGTTTTTCTCGCCGGCGACCTGAAAAAAAATGCCTACCAACTCGGATTTGAAATCGCCCGCACCGACAGCCTGGGGCGGGTGCGCCTCGAATATATCGACCTCTCCAAGACAAAGATGGAAGAGGTTTTGCTTCTTGAAGATGACCGGGTTTTTGTTCGTCAGATTCCCGACTGGTTCTTGCATCGTTCGGTTGTGATTGAAGGCGAAGTCCAGTTTCCAGGGCAGTATGCGCTGTTGTCCCGCACGGAGACGCTTTATGACGTCCTCCATCGCGCCGGCGGATTCACCGAGCGGGCTTTTCCCAAAGGGATAATTTTCCAGCGGGAGAGCATTTCCCGGGACCTGGTGCGGAAGAATCTTCCGGAAATAGTGGAAAATTCGCAGCCTCTCCATGCCGATTCTACCGGTCAATTCAAGAAAGTCGAAATCATCAACCTGAATTTGGAGAGCATGAACAGGGTGATTATTGATGTGGATAGAATCATCGAGACAAAAGGCTCCAAGGGAAATATCACACTTCAGAACGGAGACCGGATTTATGTGCCGCAGATACCGAGCGGGATTTCGGTGATGGGTGCAGTCGGCGCCAACGGCACCATCAAATATGAACCGGGGAAAAAGGTTGATTACTATGTCAAGCGTGCCGGAAGTTTCACCCGGCAGGCGAACAAGAAAGAGACCCGTCTGATAAAAGCCGACGGCCGGGTGTTTGCCGGAAACGGCACTCTCGGTCGCAAGGTTGAAATCGGCGATGCCATCGTGGTTCCCTCCGACATCAAGCAGGACCGCGACTGGCTCAAGACCATCTCTGGCGCCGTTTCTATCGTCGGCGGCGTCCTGACTTCAATTTTTATCATCGACAAATTATGAACCGTTAAGTGAGTAGTGTACCCATTCTCACCTTCCTCAAAGACCGCCCGGCATATTCTCTCCTGCCGGGCGGTCACTTTTTTAGTTGAGAAGATTATTCAACCCCTTTCGGAAAAGATTTCCATTCTGATTTCCCCGGCAACCGCCCGGCCGCAACTGCTATCCCACAACCTCTTAACAATCATAATCTTATAGCCATATGACTTCCGACTGCAAACAGGCATCATCTTTGCATAAACATTTTCTACAACTGACAGGGAAAGTCTTTTATGATGAGAATGGACCTTCATATTCATACCGAACACTCTTTTGACTGCGAGTCATCCATTGCGGCGATTGTCCGGAAATCAGAAGAAGACGGTCTCGACCTTATCGCCATCTGCGACCATGAGACTCTCTCAGCGGTGACCCTGGCGCGGGACTATTCCGAGCGGGTACAGGTAATCGCGGCATCGGAGATTAATACCGAGCAGGGGATTCATATTGTAGGCCTGTTCTTAAAAGATGAAATCCACTCCCGTCATCTTCTCGACGTTATCGACGAAATCCATTCCCAGAAAGGGCTCGCCCTTCTGCCCCACCCCTTCCGCAAAGGAAAGGGGTTGCTTTATTTGAAAGAAGAGAGCCGGGGGGATATAACCGAAATTACTGCGGAAGCCCTTTCGAAAATAGATTTGATTGAACTTGCCACCCCGCGGTGCCGTCCGGAGGAGATTATCCGCACCCACGAGTTCCTCAAAACACACTCCGACATTCCGCAAGTGGCGGCAAGCGATGCCCATACTCTCGATGAAATAGGCCGGGCATATCTGGAACTCGATATCGAGAAGACTGAGAACGAAAAGGAACTAAAAGCGGCGCTTCTGACCGCCCCGCGTCTGCTCCGTTTTGAAATCTATCGTGATGAGGGGACCTGGGAAGCGCCGGTCTCCCGTCAGCAAAATATTAAATCCGACCTTATCCGCAGAACCGGACAGCTCATATCGGAGCCGATTCGGAAGACGGTCGGAAATATCTATCGCAAGTCATCGGAATTGATATCGCGCAAAAAAGAAACAGGAAAGAAGACAACGTTATGAGTCTTCTCTGTCCGGTGATTCATGGAGGAAAGAGCCGTTTATGAAGCCTGACGATAAAACCAGAAAAGAGAATACCGCCGTGAAGAGCTCGGCGCAAAGAAGGGGTCGCCAATACGGCTCCCCCGAGATCATTCACCATCCGTCAACCCGAGTCCGTCAGGCGCTTCTCGAGTACAGAGAGCGCCTCGACACCAGGCGAGAGGCCGTCGCCACCGGCGAAGACCTTCTGGCGGCGCTGAGCCGGTTTACCGGTCTTCCCCGAAAATGCCTGTTGACCTTCGGGGATATTTCTTTGGCTTTCGAAGCGATTCTGAAACGTTACGCCCGTCCCGGTAGTGTCATCCTCGCCGCCGGTCCGGCCGGCGACCGGTTCCGCCTGGCGGCAGAATCCTGCAATATCAATCTCTACTCTCATTACGGAGTTTCCCCTTTCACCGCCGACCCTGAAGGGCTGGTGGAAAAAGTGACCGACAACACCGATTTTCTCTACATCCAGAATCCGGCACGTCCGACGGGAGCTCTATACAATCTTGACGAACTTGAATATATCCTCGAGCGTCTCGATGACACCATCATGATACTCGATGAATCTTATATCGAATATTCGGGGCTGACCGCCACCGCCCTTCTTCAGAAATTCAATAACCTGATTATTGTGCGGACTCTGTCCGAAGCATTCAATCTGGTCGGTCTTGCCTGCAGCTATATTCTGGCAACACCTTTGCGCATTGATGAAGTCAGCGTGCAAAAACCGGAGCGGGCTCCTTATATCATGGCCGAGATTGCCGCGGCCGCTGTCCTCAATGATTTTGAATTTCTGCAGAACCGGGTGGAGCGAATCAACGAGAATCTGGTTTATCTCTCGGTGCGGCTGAGACGTCTTGGCGTCTCCTGCCGGATTACACCCGCCGACCTCCTTTTGATGCGGGTTATCGATAGCCCCTCGGTTCTTTCTACCCTGCGCAAAGCCGGGATTTTTGCCTTCGATTTCGGCTATCTGCCGCAGATGGAAAACTACATCGGGCTGGCCGTCACCGAGGATACCGCCGTCGGGAAAATTGCCGAGACCTTCGAATTGATGCCGTGCGAGTTCTACCGCAGCCAAACGGTATCCAACGGAAAAATCACGTTTCACCGCGGCGCCGAAGAAAAAGCATCAGTCAGCAATATCGTGGATACCAAGTAGATTTTTCTCATGCAGAGCGCAGACTTGAAAGACCACTCAGGACATGACACCATCCGGGCAATAACTGGCGATTACAGCCGCAGGGCATTTTTATCAGGCGATGAGAGTCATGGGGCGATGGCATTGGCATAAGGTAAATCCAATTCTCTATTATCTCCTCAGGGCGGTAATATTGGTTACTCTGGTTTTACTCGGTAACCGACTTCTGCCCTTGTCAGCTGACCGCGATTCCCTTTTGACCCTTCTTTATCTTGCCCTGATTATCCAGCTGGCGCTTCTGATTCGCCTCCCCTCCAATGATATCGTGCCGGCGCGGAACCGTCTTATTGACAGCCGCGAACATTTCAAAGAAGAATTGCTCTTTCCGCTGGTATTCACCACCTCTTTTTTCTTTCTTGGAATGGATTTCCCCGCGACTCACCTGGGGATATTCCTGGCGCTGAATTTCGCCTTGCAAACAATTCTGTTTCTTACAGGCCGTAAACTCTCTCTCCAAAGTCGCATAATGCCGTCCGGCACCAACCTGTCGGGCGCCAAAAATATTCTGATTGCCGGAGCCGGGCCGCGCGGACAGCGCGCCGCCGAGCATCTTCTCCGGCATCCCGAACTGAATGTCAGAATCATTGGCTTTGTAGACCCTCATCGACGCGGCCTCTGGCGCTTCCGCGATATCCCGCTTCTGGGACACCCCGACAATATCGCCACCGTCATCTCCCGTAATCATATCGATTATGTCGTCATGGCCAATGAACCGTCAGATTTCGAGCAGAGCCGCGCCACTTTTGAAATCGTGGAGCAGATGGGAATCAAGATTTGTCTCCTGCCTGACATCTATGAAAGAAATATCTCCAAATGCCGTCCCTTTGCGCTCAACGGTCAGCCGGTGCTTTTGTATCATTCCGTACCGGAAAACCGCGCCGCCATACTGGCAAAAAAAATTCTCGACCGGGTCGGCGCCGCCCTGGGAATAATCCTGACCGCGCCGCTTCTCCTGGTTACCGCCATCGCCATCAAGATTGACTCCGAAGGACCGGTTATTTACCGCCAGAAGAGAACCGGCCGCAATGGGCGGGTCTTTGATATGCTCAAGTTCCGCACCATGACTAACGGGGCGGAACGGTTGAAAGAGCAGCTGCGACATCTCAACGAAATGTCCGGTCCCGTCTTCAAAATCAAAAATGACCCGCGCGTGACCCGTATCGGGAAATTCCTCCGCAAGTACTCCATCGATGAACTGCCGCAGCTATTCAATGTTCTCAAGGGAGATATGTCCCTGGTCGGTCCCCGGCCGCCGCTTCCGCGAGAGGTGGAGCAGTACGCCCCCTGGCAGCATCGACGTCTTTCCGTGAAACCGGGAGTCACCTGCCTCTGGCAGGTCAACGGAAGAAACAAAATAGACTTTGAGGAGTGGATGAAACTCGATCTGCAGTATATCGACCGCTGGTCGCTCAAAGAAGATATTCGGATTCTCGCCAAGACCGTGCCGACAGTTCTCAAAGGGAGCGGCTCCTGAAATTGACAGAAAGGCCCAGCCCGGTGGCAGCAATGTTATACCTGAAAGCGACAGCAATCATTCTGGTCGCGCTCCTGATAAGCGGCGTTGCGCAGGCCGGAATCCTGATACCGACCAACTTCCCTGAATATCAATTCATTTATGATTATGCGCGCCGTCTGGAATTCACCGATATGGCGCTGCGCTCTGAGAATCTGGTTCAACCGATAACTTCCGAGGCGCTGGCTTTTCCCTGTCCGTTCCAAACTCATTTCACCGCAATCGACGTTTCG
>JBFMEF010000094.1:25170-54972 GCA_040753495.1 Candidatus Zixiibacteriota bacterium | reverse complement strand
AGGATGACCGGAGACATAGAATCCCAGCGTTTCTTTCTCGCTGGATAACTTATAAGAGATAGACCAGTCAGGAATATTTTCAAACTGCGGCTCGGCCCGTTTAACCGGGGCTCCTCCCACCGAGAAGAGGTCAACGGCGTTTCCGCTGATTGCCACCTTTTGTCCAAAATCGAGCATCGCTTCAATGGCGACGAATTTTTGCGCCCGGTTTCCGGGAAGCGAATCGCGCGCCCCTGCTGAAATCAGCGACTCCAGAACCCGCTTATTCACCTGTTTCAGATTGACTCGTGTGACAAAATCAGCCATGGAACCAAAGTGTCCGCCGGAACGGCGCGCCTCGATAATGGTCTCCACCGCCGCTTCGCCGACATTCTTTACCGCCAGTAACCCGAAACGGATTTTCTTGTCCCGGACGCTGAATCCTCGCTCCGATTCATTGACATCCGGGGGCAATACGGTAATGCCGAGCCGACGGCACTCTTCCATCAGAACATAGATTCGGTCCGGAGAATCGGTCTCCGAAGTCAAACTTGCCGCCATGAATTCCTGAGGAAAGTATGTCTTCAAGTAGGCGCTGTGATACGCCACCAGCGAGTACCCGGTGGAGTGGGCTTTGTTGAAACCATACCGCGCAAATGTCTCTATCTGGTCAAAGACCGAATGCGCTATCTTGGAATCGATTCCCTGCCTGGCGCAACCGTCGAGAAACTCCCGCTTCTGCTCTGCCATCAGGTCGGCAATCTTTTTCCCCATCGCTTTCCGCAGAATATCGGCTTTCCCCATGGAGTATCCGGCAAGGGAGTTCGCTATCTGAAGCACCTGCTCCTGGAAAACAATAACGCCATAAGTCTCCTTAAGAATTTTCTCCAGTTTGGGATGCTCGAAAGTTACGGGGCTCTTGCCGTTTTTCCGTTCGATATAGGTATTAATCATCCCGGAGTCGAGCGGTCCGGGACGATAAAGCGCATTCATCACCGCCAGGTCGGTCAGGTTCTCCGGTCTGAGGCGGCGCAGATAGTCGCGCATGCCGCTGGACTCAAACTGAAAGATGCCGGTGGTGTCGCCGCGGGAGAACAGTTTATACACTTTCTTGTCATTCAAATCGATTTCATCAAGATTTATATCCTTGCCATGATTCTCCCTGACCATCTGGAGACAATCTTGAATCACTGTCAATGTCCGCAGCCCCAGAAAATCCATTTTGAGAAGCCCAATCTCCTCAATCATGGTCATATCGAACTGGGTGGTGATTTCATCGTGGCTCCCCCGGAAGAGCGGGACATATTCGGTCAGCGGTTTGGGGGCAATCACAACTCCGGCGGCGTGGGTGGAGGCATGTCGCGCCAGCCCTTCCAGCGTGCGGGAGAGGTCAATCAGTTTCTTAATCCGCTGGTCTTTCTCGTAAAGCGCCTTCAAATCGGGATTCTGCACCATCGCTTTGTCCAGCGTCATATCGACCGCAAACGGCACCATCTTGGCGATTTTGTCCACTTCGGAATACGGCATTCCGAGCACCCGCCCGACATCACGAACCACACCGCGCGCCGCCAGGGTGCCAAAAGTAATTATCTGGGCGACATTGCTTTCGCCGTATTTCTGCACTACATATTCGATTATCTTGTCGCGCCCGCGGTCGGCAAAATCGATATCGATATCCGGCATCGATATTCGGTCGGGGTTGAGAAACCGCTCGAATAGAAGCGAGTATTTCATCGGGTCGATATTGGTTATCCCCAGGCAGTAGGAAACCAGTGAGCCGGCGGCTGAGCCGCGCCCGGGACCAACCGGTATATTTTGGGAACGGGCATAATCGATGAAATCTTTTACGATAAGGAAGTAACCGGCATATCCCATCTGCCGGATAACGGAGAGTTCATAATCGAGACGTTTCTGCAGTTCATCAGTCTTTTTGCCGTAACGCTTAACCAGTCCCTCATCACACAGATGAAGCAGGTAAGAATCGGCATCGGCAAACTGGTCCGGGATCGGGAAGTGAGGCAGATGCAATTTCCCCATCTCTATTTCGACATTGCATTCTTCGGCGATACGGATAGTATTCTCCATCGCTTCCGGGAACTCGCCAAAGAGCTGGGTCATTTCATCCGGCGACTTGAAGTAAATCTGGTCGGTATCGTAGCGCATCCGGTCCCGGTCGCTTACGAATTTTCCGGTCTGGATACAGAGAAGGGCATCGTGCGCTTCCCAGTCTTCGCGGCGCAGGTAATGGCAATCGTTGGTCGCCACCAGCGGGATGCCGGTCTCCCGATGAATAGTATATATCATCGGTATCAAAAGTTGCTCCCGGTCGAGCCCATGATTCTGGATTTCGAGGAAGAAATGCCCCTCGCCGAAAATCTCATTCATCTCTCTTGCAGCAGCGGCTGCCCGCTCCGGTTCCCCCTGGAGAAGATTCCAGTTCACTTCGCCCTTCATGCATGCCGACAGGGCTATGAGGCCCTCGGAATGCTGACGGAGAATCTCCTTATCGATGCGGGGACGATGGTAGAATCCTTCCAGAAAACCGGTCGATGAGAGCTTAATTAGATTCTTGTAACCGGTATTGTTGCGGGCGAGAATTACCAGGTGGAAGCCGCCGTCAGGATAGGTGCCGGAGGGCTTCTTATCAAAGCGGCTTCCGGCGGCGACATAAGCTTCGATACCGATAATCGGCTTGATACCGGCTTTGGTCGCCTTCTTATAAAACTCCGCCGCCCCGAAAAGATTGCCATGGTCGGTTATGGCCAGAGCCGGCATTTTGAACTGGCGCGCCAGTTCGATGGCGGCATCGAGCTGACAGGCGCCGTCCAGAAGCGAGTACTGGCTATGTGTATGTAAATGAACAAAATTGGCGAATTTCATAACACCCTTAAATCTCTGTCAAAGCATCCTACTGATTGCGAAGACTCCAATAATTTAACGATTTTTTCAGAATGAGAAAAGTCAGTTTTGAAAATATATTTTTGGCAGACTTGCGATTTTAATTGCAAATCTGGAATCTGTTAGAAGACGAGAACTTGAACTGCCTAACGACACTCAACCGGTTCAGATCGCACCGGTGATACCGTCATAAATAAACACTCCCCCCAGATAAAGTAAAAACAACGCACAGATCCCAATGAGAATCTTATATCCCGTTCCGACAATCAGCCTCCGCCCTTTCCAGATAAGAATGCTCACAAAACTGTACCAGACCAGGTCGGAAAGAATATGCCCGAAATAAAACACGGTCGGACCGACCACCGGACCATGCTTGAGCGACTTGAGCAGGAAGGCGGAGCCGGTGGTCGCCCACCAGACAAACCAGTACGGATTGGAAAGTGAGGTGATGATACCGTCAAAGACCAGTCTGCCGGCATGACGGGCTTCGGCGGTCCCTTCAGATGCTTTCAGCCGGGCTTTGAGAAGGTCATAGAGCATGCCGATTCCCATAAGAATCAGCATCCCCCCGCCGACAATCCCGATACCGCTGGTAATCGCCTTGTTTTCGGCCACAAGTGTGGCGAGTCCGACCGACAGCAGAACCACTACGGCAACTTCCGCGATGGCATGGCCGCCGGTTAGAATCGGTCCGGTGCGGGCTCCTTTGGCCGGGGTCTGGGCGATATCGACTGCCAGAAGCGGGCCAGGCATCATCGCCCCCGAAAACCCGACAATAAAAGAGGTGAAAAAGAGGGTCAGAAGTTCCATGGCGTATAATTTACGAAGAAGATGACCCTGTTTTCAAGTCAGGTTTTTGATACAGCTGAGACTTCACCTATTTGGCGCCCCAATTCATCTTGAAATTGTCACCCAAATCGAAGATGTAGTCTATTGCACCCGTCACCTTGCCCCCCTTAACGGTTATTACCGTTACGCCAGCGTTCTTTCCTTCCCGACCGGTACGATTGGTAAGATATATATCCCAGCGCGCCGAAATGACATTACTGCCGCCCAAAGCAAAAATATTCTTGACGCCGATATCCTTTACGACAAACCTGATTTTGGGAAACTGTTCAAAGAACCCCTTAAACCAGCCTTCCACGGCATTTTTTCCTCTGAAAGTGCCGCTTTGAGGAATCTCCCCCGGGTAAACAAAAGTAGCCTCGTCACTCCAGGCCGACATAAATTTCTCCAGATCATGATTATTGAGCGCCTCAAAGGCGCCGGCAATCGCTTTTCTGGCAATTATTGCACCTATCATAGCATCCTCCCATCTGTGTAAGAATTACAGACTCTTGGTTTTTAGTCTATGGTCAGGGAATTCGCCGGTGTCGATAATAAGGTAAAACTACCTTGCTAAATAGATAAGTCAATAGATTTTGTGAAATAGAAGGCTTACCGCCCGCGGTATATCTGAATCCCGCTTGCGGCAGACTCGAGCGCGGAATTGAGAAAAACGGGCAGATGAGGAGATCTGCCGCGCACAGAAAAAGGCTTCTCAGAAAAGAAGCCTTCTTCAGGTGATTTACGGTTAAACCTATTTCCCCTTAAACTCCGCCTTCCGTTTCTCCAAAAACGCTTTCATCCCTTCCATAGAATCTTCGGTGCCGTAAATCGTGCCGAATCCCATCCTCTCGTATTCAAGGCCGGCCGATAGATTGACATCAAGACCGCGGTTAATACATTCTTTCGCCGTCGCCACCGCAATCGGGGCTTTGGAAATTATCAGGCGCGCCATCTCCATCGCTTTAGTCATCAGTTCCTCGGCCGGATAGACCTCTTCAACCAAACCAATCCGTTTCGCTTCATTGGCGTCAACCATCTCGCCGGTGAAAATCAACTGCTTCGCCTTTCCTCTGCCGACCAGACGCGCCAGTCGCTGGGTGCCGCCGTATCCCGGGATGAGGCCGAGATTGACTTCCGGCTGGCCGAATTTCGCCTTGTCCGATGCCAGCCGAATATCGCAAGCCATCGCCAGTTCGCATCCGCCGCCGAGGGCGAAACCGTTCACCGCCGCAATGACCGGCTTGGGAAAATTCTCAATCGTCTTGGTCAGATAAATCCCCAGCATCGATTTCTTAAGCGCTTTCTTGACATCGCACTGCGCCAGTTCCGCAATATCCGCCCCGGCGACAAACGCCTTGCCGGCGCCGGTAATTATAACGCATCCGAACGATTCATCCATCCAGTGGTGTCGGAAAAACGACTGCAGCTCAGCGACCGTCTCATCGTTGAGGGCATTGAGCGCTTTTTCGCGGTTCATCGTTATCACCGCTACCCCCTCTTCGAATTTAACTACGATGTTCTTATATTCCATCTTTTCTCCCGATTATTTGATATACTCATAAAATCCACGTCCCGTTTTCTTGCCGAGATATCCGGCGTTGACCATTCGTCTCAAGAGCGGCGGCGCGGCGTAACGGCTGTCTTTGAATTCCTCAAAAAAGATATCCGCGATATAAAGAGTCGTATCGAGACCGATGAAATCGGTCAATGTAAGCGGTCCCATCGGATGCCCGCAGCCGAGCATCATACCGTTGTCGATATCTTCGCGCGAGGCCAGCCCGTTTTCATACTGCCGAATGGCATCGAGCAGATACGGAATCAAGAGGACATTGACGATAAAACCCGGCGTATCCTTTGCTTTTACCGGCGATTTGCCGACCGCTCTGGCGAATTCGAAGGCGGTATTGAAAGTCTCCTCCGACGTATCCAGTGTCTTGACCACTTCCACCAGTTTCATCACCGGAACGGGATTGAAAAAATGCAGTCCGACAAATCGGTCGCGCCGTTTGGTGACCGACGCCAGGTCGCCTATCGGCAGTGACGATGTATTTGATGCCAGAATCGTTTCCGCTTTGCAGGTTTTGTCTAGTTCGGCAAAAATCTCTTTTTTCGCCGTCATATTCTCGATAATCGCTTCGATTATCAGGTCGCAATCGGCGAAATCGCGCAGTTCCCCAGTTGTCTTGATATTGCCGAGGATTTTTTCTTTTCCGGCGGCATCAAGTTTCCCTTTTTCAATCGCCTTATCCAGCTGCCTGGTGATGTTTTTGATGCCGCGGCTGATAATCTCATCGCTGGCATCGGTCGCCAGCACCGCAAACCCGGCTTGCGCCGCTACCTGCGCGATACCGCTGCCCATCTGCCCCAGCCCTACTACGCCTACTTTCTTTATCATGGAGGTCTCCCAATTATGAAATGAATATTGATTGACTGTACATTATATTCCGGCTCAATATACGGAAGCCTCGAGATAAGGTCAATACCCCGCTGTTACCTCTTTGCCGATATCATCGTGCGATTTCTCGATTGCCAGAGACTTTCCCCAGTGTTATATTTTGCGACAATAAGTCTCCGCAATTATAGTATAATTGATATCATGTTTCCGAGATTGATTAAGATTCTAATCTATATCATCGCCGGGCTTCTGGTTCTGATATTCGGACTCTACTATACCCGTGAAGCCACCATCCTGGTCAACTTCAAGATTTCCGGAGTGGCAGGAAGCGATGTTGCCGCGGCCGGAGACAGCGCCATAATCTTTCAGAGCATTGACACCAGCGACTTTGTGACGGCGCCGTACCCTTCTTTGGGCGACACCATTCTCACCATCGGCGATTCGGCGGCTCTGCCGGGAATATGGAGCCGTACATTCAACAGAACGGCTCCCCTGGGACGGGAAGTTCCAATATCATTTAAGCACGCCGGCGATACCATCAGCGCAATAATTCGCACTCATGAATCATCGGCTGAGCAGTTTTACAGCATCGGAGCGCTGATTATGCTGCGCTTGCTGATATCGCTATCGTACCTAACGGTAGGTATCTGGGCTTTTTTGAAACGTTCCGATTCCGGCGCGGTCCGCGCCCTGGCGCTTTTCTGCTTTGCCATGGGCAGCTTTACCATTACCGGCGTCCGGATGGAGATGGACGGTTTTGCCTCATTTGATATCCCTTTGCTGTCCGGCATTTTGAGCTATCTTGGAATTTTCGCTATTTTTTTCGGAGCGTTCTGGCTCAATCTCCAGATACTCTTTCCCAGCCCCAGAAGCTTTGTGCAGAAATATTCCGCGGCAACATATGCCACTATTTATGCGCCTTTGAGCTTGCTCCTCATTGTCGCCAATTTTATAGAAAGAAGTCAGCTGGGTTATATAATACTGTCACTGATCGGACTTCAAATAGGGCTCGGCTTCTACTTCCTGGGGAGAAACTATGCCCGCACCAGGGAACCGATGGAAAAGCGGCAGATTCGTCTGGTGCTCTGGGGAACCGGCGCCGGAATGAGCGGGCTTCTGGTTCTCCCGATTCTTGCCCTCTTTGCCGCCGATTGGGTGCGCCAGCAGCCTCAAATAGTTATAATTGGAATTCTCATCGCCATTTTCCTGGTGCTGCTTCTCTCGCCTTTGTCTTTTGCATATGCTTTCGGGAAATATCGCCTGTTGGAGGTGGAAGGCCGAATTCGCCGCGGAACTCGTCATTTCCTGGTAACCTTATTTTTGCTGACCGCCTTTTATGTCTTTATCTATTTTTTCAGCGAGATATTCCTGGAGTTTGCCGGCATCGAAAGCCGCACGCCGGTCCTCTTCGTAGCCCTGGCGCTGGCGGTCGGATTCGCGCCGACCCAGAAGAGACTCTCTTCACTACTCGAAAGATGGATTTTCCCGGAACGGGTGAGACTGCGCGAAATGCTTAACGACTACCTGCGGCAATCACTATCAACCACCGATAAGGATGCCTTCTGGAAGGAACTGGAAAACCGATTCCGTATAGCTCTTAAAGTTGATGCCGTCACTCCGGTTCTGCGTTCGGTCGATGGCGGCAATTTTGTCCATTGGAACGGCGATTTGACTCCTTTCACGGTCGAGAGCCGCTTCATAACTGAAATATCAAAACTGGTGGGGCGTCCGATCTTGCGCGACGAACTGGAAGCGGGACGCTTGACCGAATTCTCTCCCGCCGAAAGAGAGTGGATGGATAGAAACCAGGTGGCGCTGGTGCTTCCGATGGTGCTCCGCTCGGAACTGATCGGTTTCCTGGGAATCGGCCTTAAGTCGGAGAAGAAAGATTTTGAACCGGCCGATATGGAGATTCTCAAATCGCTGGCGTATCAGACAGCGGTGGCGGCAGAGAATATCACGTTGCTCGAAGAAAGCGCCGAGAAGAAACGGCTGGAAGCGGAGATGTCGATTGCCCGACGGGTGCAGGAAGGGATGTTGCCGCAGACGATTCCTGTTCGTCCGGGACTTCTCATCGCGGCCCGCAGCCGTTTCTGCACCGAGGTCGCCGGCGATTATTATGACGTTATCGAACATGATGCGGCGCGCACGGTGCTGGCGATTGGCGATGTTTCCGGTAAGGGGGCGGGAGCGGCATTGCTGATGTCCAATGTGCAGGCGTCGCTGCGGACCGCGGTCGGGGTCGCCACTGATTATGGAGATACCGGCAGCAATATCAGCCTGGCGGAAATCGTCGCCAAAATCAATCGCTTGATACACCGCAATTCCCAGCCGGAGCAATTTATTACTTTCTTCGTAGCCCTTTTTGACCCACAGACAAAGACTCTCAAATATGTCAACGCCGGACACAATCCCCCGCTGGTGGCGCGTCGAGGGCAAAAATGTGAGGAATTGCTATCCGGCGGCATCCTGCTGGGCGCGGTGCCGGAGATGGTCTATGAGGAGGCGGTCGTGAACCTGTACAGTGGTGATATACTTTTCATGTACACGGACGGTCTGAGTGAATCGACTAATGCCGGCGATGAAATGTTTGGCGAAGAACGAATCAAGAAATTCCTCTGTGCAAATATTGAACAGCCGCCGGAGCGTTTGCTGCAGCTGTTGGAAGAGGAAGTGGCTCGATTTGCCGGCAATAAACCGCTCGCTGATGATTTTACCCTGCTGGCGGCTAAAGTACAGTAACGCTGTTTGCGGGCAAGCAGGTATCGTGGGGTGACCCCTTTTCATTCATTTAACCGCTGAAAACAGCCGATAATAGTACATATAATTCAATCCCGGTCAATCTTTAATCCTGCGGAGGTACTATGACACCGGAATTTAATGACAGCAGCAATACGGAAAATAGGATTGCCGTCAGAAGCAATTGGGATACGCGCTTTAAGGCCTTGAGAACAATGTCCATTATCATTACCATTGTCGCCGTGATAACGGGAGTTGCTTTCGCATTCGGAACGGTTTCTCTTCTGACCTCGCAGCTTCTGACTTTTTACGGCTCACTGGGTGTGCTCTGGGTGCTCTTTATGGCTCTCACCGGCGCCATAACAGTGCTGTTTCTTCTGGCATTCGCCGAGGCGATAAAAGTCTTCCTGGCGATAGAAGAAAATACCCGCTGGACCTCGGAATGGGTGCGCAAAAGCATCAGCCACCGCTCCGAGACGACAACTCCGGTAGCGCGGTAAGCAGTCCACAGATTCTAATTGACGGCAGATGATTGCCGACCGTCAAAAATCGATAAGGTCAGGTTCTCCTGGAATCTGACCTTTGATTTTTATTCAGGGCTTTCGGTCATTCGGCGCAGGTCGAGCGCATTATCCAGAGCAGCCTTATCGGCCACTTTCTGTTCCATTGCCAGTTCCCGCACGGTGCGATTTTCTTTGAATGCCTGTTGCGCCAGCTTGGCGGCGTGATGATACCCAATTATCGGATTAAGGGCGGTCGCCAGCGCTGTGCTCTTCTCGGCATACTGGCGGCAGATTTCCTCATTCGCTTTCAGCCCTTTGATGCAGTTGTCGGCTAAGGCATTCATGCCGCCGGCAAGGATTTGAATCTCCTGAATCAGATTGTAGGCAATCACCGGCATCATGACGTTGAGCTCCAGCTGTCCCCCCTGCGCGGCATGGACGATGCAGGCATCATTGCCCATGGCGTGGGAGCAGATCATATTGAGCATTTCCGCCATCACCGGATTGACTTTCCCCGGCATAATCGATGAACCGGGCTGCACGGCCGGAAGCTGAAGTTCATTAAAGCCGGTGAGGGGACCGGAACCGAGGAGACGAATGTCATCGGCAACCTTTTTCAGACTGGTTATCAGCGACCGCAGGGCGCCGGCGTAGAAAACCACGGCGTCGAAGCTCTGCATCGCTTTGAACATATTAGCGGCGCTGCGGAAATCGTGCCCGCTCTTCTCATTGATATACCTGATGACATATTTCTTATACCCTTTGGGGGCATTCAGACCGGTGCCGACCGCCGTGCCGCCGATAACCAGCTCCTTGAGCCCATCGAGGGCATATTCGATTCGTTTCCGATCGTTGGCTATCATCGCCGCATATCCGGAGAATTCCTGCCCAAGTCGAATCGGGACGGCATCCTGGAGATGAGTCCGCCCGCACTTGATAATATGGTCGAACTCCTTTGCTTTCAGTTCAAGAGAGCCCTGCAGATTTTCGATTGCCGGAAAAAGCTTGCCGCAGGTCTCGCCGACGGCGGCAATATGAATCGCGACATGTATAGTGTCATTGGTCGATTGCGCCATATTGACATGGTCGTTAGGATGCACCAGTTTATACTCACCCCGTTTGCCTCCCAGTATTTCGGTGGCGCGGTTGGCGATGACCTCATTGGCATTCATATTCTGCGAGGTTCCCGCCCCGGCCTGGAAGACATCCACCACAAATTGCTCATTCAGCTTACCGGAGATTACTTCCTCCGAAGCGGCGACAATGGCGGCGCCGATTTTCTTATCCAGGGCGCCGGCTTCCATATTCGCCTTCGCCGCGGCATACTTGATTATCCCCTGCGCCCGGACAAATTCCGGCTGCAGTCGCACCCCGCTTATCGGAAAGTTCCGTACGGCCCGTTGAGTCTGCGCTCCGTAATAGGCTTCAGCGGGAACTTTGACCTCACCCAAAGTATCTGTTTCTATTCGAAAGTCCGACATCGACGCCTCCGTCTATATTATTGATATTCTCAAACAAGATAATTACGAAGAGTATTGCCGGTTAGTAGTGAAGTCAAGCCCAAATTTTGAAGTGAAGCGCCCGCCTGCAAGGTTGAATCCGAAATGGTGCCGCCGGAGATAGGGCTAAATACCATAAATAGACTGAGGCGATGCATGATTTTAGTTGACAGGAAAAGCCCTGGGGCTTACTATGATATTATCAACCCACTGATATAATCAGTGTCACAGTCCCCGGCGCTCCGGGGCAAGCCTAAACCGTTCTTCAGGAGGAACCATCATGGCGAAAAAGATGAAGAAAGCGGTCAAGAAGGTGCGCTGCGTGGCGAAGACGCGCGACGGCAAACAGTGCAAGCGGCTGGTTTCACCGCCGGCAAAGTACTGTTATCTTCACAAGTAAGAGGGGAGAGTTTCCGCATTAAGGCGGCTTAATGCCGCCTTTTTTTCTGCCGGCGGACTACAGGTGATTGAGAATTTCGGAGGGGATTTTATCCAGCGATTCGATTTTGACTATCCCGCCCAGCTTAATCGCTTCCTTGGGCATGCCGAACACCACCGATGAGGCTTCATCCTGAGCGATAGTAAAGGCGCCGTTCTGTTTCATCTCCAGAATACCTTCGGCGCCATCTGCCCCCATGCCGGTCAGAATCACGCCGATAGCATTGCCACCCGCATATTTGGCGACCGATTTGAAAAGGACTTCCACCGACGGACGGTGGCGGTTTACCAGCGGTCCCCGGGCAATCCGGACAAAATAATTGGCGCCTGACCGGGCCAGCATCATATGAAAATTCCCCGGCGCTATCAGGGCCCGTCCGGTTATAACGGAATCGCCGTCCGAAGCCTCTTTTACCTCCATGGCGCAGGTTTCATTCAGCCGCTCGGCAAAGGAGCGGGTGAAGTTTTCCGGCATATGCTGCACTATCAGTATTCCCGGAGAGTTCGCCGGCAATGACGAAAGTATCGCTTGCAGCGCCTGGGTTCCGCCGGTGGAGGCGCCAATGGCGACAACTTTGCTGGTAGTCTTGGTCAAATAGAGCCGGGTTGTTTCGCTATCGCTGTTCGACATCTGTTTTGCCAGGTTGACATGCGATGCCGCCTTGATTTTCTCTATCAATTCCACCGACATATCCCCTACCGTGTAGGCGCTTCCCGGTTTGCAAATCACATCGACAGCTCCAGCCGCTATCGCCTCCAATGCCAGAGCTCCTCCCTGCTGAGTAAGGGACGAAACCACCACTGTCGGAATCGGGTAATATTTCATTAACCGCCGCAAGAAGGTAATTCCGTCCATCCGCGGCATTTCAATGTCAAGCGTTAGAACATCCGGCTTGAGACTGACAATTTTGTCGCGGGCGATATACGGGTCGGGCGCTGTGCCCACCACTTCAATCTCCGGATCGCGGGACAGCTCCGCAGAGAATATTTTCCGCACAACCGCGGAATCATCAACTACCAGTACCTTTATTGACATAATGCCCTGACATTATCATGAAAGTGGCAATAACAGGATAAGTATCGATTCGGAAGCAGGCGTAATCTCTGTCTTCAAGGGCGGCAAAAAATTCCTCCTGCGCCGGCTCTTTACAGACAGGGGCGGAAAGATTAAAGAGCGCCCCGTCGCCGAAAAGACGTGTCAGCATCTGCCCCGTTATAATATTGAGCATCTCCTTAGCTGCGTCAGCGCATTTATCCCGGTTGATTTCGTCAGCTTTCTCTTCGCCCAGAATATTGGCTGATAGTTCGTGGCAGAGTTCAACGGGAACCACCAGCGACATTTCTCCCTCACGGTCCCCGCTGAAACGGAGGGTAACAAGGACCACTTCGAACTCATCAAAGGTGAATCCATCTTCCAGACCAGCCGGCTCCGGAAACATAAAAGCGGTCTGCTCCATAACGGCGCTGATAACTTCCCGAAGCGCCTCGGTATATTCAGGATTTTTCATCGGTGACTCCCATTATTTTATCAATTATCCCGCCAATAGTCTCCGGGGTGAATGGCTTTCGAATATATTCTTTGACCCCTTTTTTCTTCAAGTCCTCAATCCGGGCGCTGCTGCCGTCGGTCGATATCACCACCACCGGGATTTCCTTCAGAAGCGGGTCCCGGGACATGACATTGATAAGCTCCACGCCGGACATTACCGGCATATTGATATCCGACAAAACCAGGTCGACCCAGTTGTTTTGCAGGATGACCAGCGCCTCGCGGCCGTCCGCGGCTTCATGAATCTGCCCGATATCCCGCTTCGTCATTTTCAATATCTTCACCAGAACGGCGCGGATGGTCGAGGAATCATCCACGATCAGAATATTGTAAGCCATTATTTCATCACCTCCCGGACGTTTGTCGCCGGCAACGTCTCGCGGAACATATTTTCGATATCTTCCAGACTGAGCAAAGTTTGACTTATGGCGAGCTCCAGCAGATTACTGCTCAGATTCAATCTGGTGACCGCCTTATCGCTCAGACGGTATTGCAGGTCATCCCGTCCCAGACCTATCCCTTCCATCAAACAGGTGGCATCGGCGATATGCACGACATCAATCGCCGGCTCATTTTGAGAGTATAGATCGGGATTATGGTGCCACCTGATGCAGTCAATGATGAGCGTCGGGAAATGCCAGGATTCAGCAAGCATCGCCCCTATCTCGGTATGCGAGACGCCCAGAATCTCCTCCTCGGCAAGCTCGAAGGAGATATTTTTCTCGCTGATAATTCGCTGTATATCTTTGAAGCAATCGGCTACAAATTCTCCCATGACAATCTTGCCCATATCGTGGAGCAGGGCGGCGGTGTAGATAAGGCCGCTGTCGCGAATTTTGAGGAGAGTGCTTAGCGACTCCGCCATCAGAGCGGTCGCCAGGGAATGGCGCCAGAGTTCTTCGCCGCTCATGTCGTAACCGGCGGCGGGACGATTAAGATTAGAATAGATGAGCGATGATACGGCGATCTGGAATATCCACTTAGTGCCGAGACGGAAAGTCGCCTCGGAGAGGGAATTTGCCGGACGGCGGAATCCCAGGTAAGAGGAATTGGCGGCTTTGAGCACGTTGGCGGTGAGAGCCGGGTCAATCTGAATGATTCGGGCTATTTCCGCGGCGGCATTCTCCGGGTCGTTGAGAGCCTTGAGTAGTCTATGCGTCATTACCGGCAGAGTCGGAAAAGAGGATATCCTTGACACAATAAGCTCTTTCTTATTCATAATTCCGCCTCCCCATTGACCGACTTGACGGTTACTTTTCCTGTTTCCAGTTCGAAGCGCAGGGTTCTGGAGATGACACCGCCGACGTCGCTGCCTTTTATCAGGATATTATTTTTCCAGAGAATCTTTCTCAATATCAAGAAGTTTCTTTCGCCGATATTAAAGAACTTATTCTGGTCCATCAGCTGGGCGCCGCCGGCGACTTTCACTATCAGGCGCTCCTTGGCGGCTCCGCAGGCAAGCATCTCGCGAAAGAGCTCCGGCACGCCGGTATCGGCAAACATTCCCGGCTTGCCGGCCGCTTTTTCCGGAGAAATTTGAGATAACGGAAGCATATAATGTATCATCCCCCCGACCCGCGTAACCGGGTCGTACGCCGCTACCCCGATGCATGACCCCAGAGAATAGGTAATTAGAATATCGTCGGGGCTGCATGATATCTTGATTTCCGAGATGCCGACAACCTGAAGCCCCATTATTATTCCTTTATATAAATTGACGGCTTAAGGCATTTGAGCCCTTTTGCCATTCCAGTTATGCTTTCAGCATGCCCGACAATCAGGTAACCTCCGGACCGGAGTATCCGGCAGAATTCATCCACCATTCTGCCCCGTATCTTCCGGTCAAAGTATATCATTACATTGCGGCAGAATATCATATCGAGAGGGCCCTGTATCGGATACGGAAAAGAGGCGAGATTAAACTGCCTGAAAACTACCATCTGTCGCAGTTTTTCCCCCACGGCATAGCCGGAATTGCCGTTTGTCCCCTGCCTGACAAAGTACTTTCGTCGCAGGTTCTCCGGCACCGGAGCGATTCTTTCCTCGGAGTAACAGCCGTGCAGTGACTGGCGGATAACCTTGGTGGAAATATCAGTAGCCAAAATTTTGGCATCAACCGGGCGATTTTCAATAATCTCCGCCAGTTCGATTGACATCGTGTACGGTTCTTCGCCGGTGGAAGAGGCCGCCGACCAGAAGCGCAGTTGCCGGGCGCCCTTTTCTATCCAGCCGGTCACAACCAGGTTCAGAAAATCAAAATGCGCCGGTTCCCGGTAGAAGCTGGTGACATTGGTTGAAATGGCATCCAGCATCAGCTGGATTTCGACACCGCTCTCGTCACCGATAACATGGTCAAGATAATGGCTGTAGTCGCTGATTTTGAGCGCCCGCATCCGCTTGGCAATGCGCGCCCGCACCAGAGCCAGTTTATTGTCACCGAGACAGATGCCGGATTTGTCATATACGATTTTTCTGATCAGTTCAAATGTCGCCGTCTTCATAGCCTCGTCCGTCGATTTTCTGGCGGCAGCCGTTTCCGGTCGCCTGATTCATCCTTTTTGAGCCGGAAGGAATTTTTCCAGCTTGCCTTGAATATCCTTGGGATTGAAGGGTTTTATCAGGTAATCGTTGGCTCCGGATTTAATTGCCTCCATCACTTTTTCTTTCTCCGCTTCAGTTGTCACCATAACCACCGGAACGGTGACTCTGTCGGAGCGAAGTTTCTTCACCGCTTCGATGCCGGTCATAGTCGGCATATTCCAATCCATCAGCACCAGCCCGATATCGCTCGGCTTGACCAGCATCTCCACCGCCTCCTGCCCGTTTGAGGCCTCCACGATGTCATTCACGCCGAGCTTTTTAAGGGCGCCCATGATTATCTTGCGCATTATTTGGGAATCATCCACGACTAACACTTGCATGAGTTGCCTCCTCCTTTGATGCCACTTCCGCCTTGAAGCATACCGAAACGGCAAAATCGCCCAGTTCGCTCTTGAACGGAACGGTCAGCCAGACTGTATTGCTGAGATTGTTCAACTTATAGATACTCCCCCGGACAACCGTGGGAAGACTTAGGGAGATGGAATGCCCGGCAAATTTGACTTTGGCGTTACCGGCAATGATATTGACCAGTTCCCCGACGCCATCGATTATCGAGGTATCGACACTGCGCAGTTCGGCGCCAATCATCTTGCCCACCACCGCCAGGGCGGTGCTGACCGGAAGTTTCAAAGCGACTATTCCCTGGGCGGTACCGGACAAGCCAATCACCCCGATAATGTCGGGCTGGTGACTTTCCTCGGGAACACAGGTCGGCGCTCCCGACTCCAGACGGCAATCCAGCATATGCTCAAAAGTTTCTGTCACCGACAGGATAAAAGGATTGATATTTTCTGCTTTCATAGGCTCCTCATGAGTTGATTGCGACTTCGGATGTCAAAGTCAGTGCCCCCGTTATTTTGTCCTGATAAGCGGCGAGGGGACCAAGAAGCGGCTGCTCCACCGCCATCTGGGCGTCAAGCACCCGCAGAGTCACGCCGGGATAGACCATATTCAGAATTGTAATGCGCGCCTCTTTCCCGGCATACATCTCGCGCCGCAAGGCTTTCGCTTTATCTTCCAGTTTCGTTATTTCCGCGTCGGCCTCGCCGATGTAATATTCCATTTCCATCAGGCTCTCTTTCTGCGCGGCGTTCAAACCGCTTATTGAAGCCTTGAGTTTCTTATAGACCGGCGTCAGTTTCTTGACTTTTTCCTTTAGTTTCATCACTTCATCCGCAATTGCCCGCAGCCGGTCCAGAATGTCATAATTGACACCGGCGATTATGGAGGTGGCGACATTACCGCGCGAGCCAACTTCCCCGGCCGTCACTCCCCGCGCCGCTATAATTTCACCGCCGACAATCCGCCCCTCGCTGCAGTTGACTTCTCCGGCCGACCGGAGACGAGACTGGAAAATCTCCTTCTTGACATTGATTGAACCGATGCTGTCAATTACGGCATTGATGATATATTTTGCCGCAGTCTCCCCGTTGACCTGAATTCTTTTTTGGGGATTTTCGTTTATCCCCTCGGCAACGACCAGGCTCCCGCCGCATCGAATCTCCCCGGCATAGATAATGCCTTTGACCTCGATATCGCCGGTGGCATCAACTACAAATTCCGACTCGACATTGCCGCCAATGGTTACCAGGCCGTTATGCTTGATATTGCCGGTTTCGTTCCCGACATCGCCGGCGATACGAAGCACGGTATCGACATCAAGCGTTCGCCCCACCAGTTTCACTTTCCCGGAGCAGAGCGCTCGATACCCTTGCAGACTTTCATCCCAGGCGACATTGACGCCCGCGCGCAGCTCCGCCTCTCTGGGGCGAGGAGCCTTTATCGCTTTTCCGAAGACATCAACTCCATCTTTCCCCGAAACCGGCTTAAACACTTTTACCAGCAACTGGTCTTTGGTGACAGCGGGACGTTCCGCCTTCTGATGGAAATCTATCCGTTTGGTTATTGGGTCGATGAAATAGCCGGGCGTGAAGAATTCTTCGGTCCACTCGAGGATGCCATCAACCGGCAGTACCGGCGGGTCTCCGGTAACGACAGGGAGCTGATGTATTTCGATACCGCTGGCGAGCGCCGTTTTCTGCGCCTCCTGGAAAATATCAGCCTGGAAAGGAAGCGCAATACAGAGCTCCGTCAGTCCTTTCTGTATCTCCTCCTGCAAAGACGGGCGCGTTAAGGCGTCACGAGAGCAGGTCAATAGAACCCGCAAACGGTCATCCGCAACGTTAAGCCTGAAACCGTCACCGTTGAATTCCAGAATCTGCTCGGTCATGTCATTCACTCTTATTACCGGGGCGCCATAAATCAAGGCGCCCCAAATTTCGGCTTATCTATTATTCAGAAACCTGCCACTTCTTCTTTCTCCAGAGGAATTATCTCCTCGGCCCTTTTTCCCCTGACAGAATTTTCATTAGCCACCGATGTCCGTTCCAGCGGCGGCATTTTGCTGCTATGCTTCTTAAGCATACCTCGCATATTGCTCTTGAGACTCTCTTTACGGGAAAATGAAGAGGCGGAAGACGATAATGCTGTTTGCCCTTTTCCGCGACTGTTGGCAGCGGCATCCATGCGGGAGTGACTGCCATCGACGATTTTAGTCAACTCCGTCACGATATGCTGCAGTTCTTCGGCTTGAGCCGCCAGCTCTTCGCTTGCCGAAGCCGATTCCTCGGCGTTGGCGGCATTCTGCTGAGTCACCTGGTCCATTTGCGACACCGCTTTGTTAACCTGCTCAATTCCCTGAGCCTGTTCCGAACTTGCCGCCGACACCTCGCTTATTAACTCGCTCACTTTTTTCACGGAGGAGGTCACCTCGCCAAGAATCGTCATAAACTCCTCCGTTGCGCGGACGCCGTTGTCGGCATTCTTCTGGGCGCCGTCTATTAAAGAACTGGTATTCTTTGCCGCTTCCGCGCTCCGTTGCGCCAGATTGCGCACTTCTTCGGCAACCACGGCGAATCCCTTGCCCGCTTCACCGGCCCGGGCCGCTTCCACCGCCGCATTCAATGCCAGAAGATTTGTCTGGAACGCAATCTCATCGATTACTTTTATGATTTTTGCCGTTTCATCCGATGAATGCTTTATCTCCTGTATTGCCCGCGACATACCGGCCATCGCTCCCGACCCTTTGTCGGCGGCGGTGTTGGCGGCCGATGCCAGGACATTTGCCTGTCGGGCATTGTCGGCGTTTTGTCGCGTCATGCTCGACATCTCCTCCAGCGCCGAGGATGTCTCCTGAAGCGAAGAAGCCTGTTCCGTGGTCGCCTCCGCCAGTGATTGACTTGCCGACGAAATATGTTCTGAAGCGGAACCGACCTGCTCAGCGCCGGCAGAAAGCGACGATATCGCTTTATTTATTGGACTGGAGATAGAGCGCGCCATCAAGTACGACATTGCCAGGCTGCCCAGGACTATTATTGCAACAATGCCAAAAATGGCATAGAAGAATTGCGTTAACTCCGCCTGGACGTCATCGATATAAATCCCTGAGCCGACAATCCAGCCCCAATCATTGTGCAACTTTACATAAGAAATCTTGGGAACCGGCTTGGAAACATTGGGCTTGGGCCAGTAGTACTCGACAAAGCCGGCCCCTTTGGAGCGGCAAACCTCCACAAACTCCACAAAAAGCCTCTTGCCGTTAGGGTCGGCATTTTGAGAGAGGTCGGTTCCGTCCAGTTCCGGCTTGAAAGGATGCATTATCATCCGAGGATACATATCATTAATCCAAAAATATTCTTCACCGTCATAACGCATGGTTTTCAGAACTTCTCTGGCCTTGTCCTGAGCCTGTTCCGTTGTCATCTCCCCGGCATCGGCCTGTTTGGAAAAGTGGTCGATAACAGCCCAGGCGGCCTCTACCAGATGCTGCGTCTTGACATATTTGGCATCGTACATCTTCTCTTTGAAACGAGGATATATCCAAGTCAGCAATAGTGTGAACGCCAGTACAATAATGACACCCAGCGCCAGAATTCTTGTCGAAAGTCTGAATCGGTTAAGCATTAACCCCTCCGTTCAATTCAATAATTCAGCCCCTATGGTTGAATCTGTTAAAAATTCAGTATCAATGATGTCTGCCCGCGGAAATTGTCGGCCGTTTCCCCACCCTTGTACTTCGTCTCCCAGCGCGAAAGCTCAACACCCAATGTCGCCTGCGGAATGAATGCATAGCGCAGAGTGCCATAGAGACAGCTGTTCCTGGAACGGCCGGAAGCAAAATCATCGTCATCCGGGTCATCGATTCCAAATCCGGACGAAAGATGAAACAGTTTGCTTGCCTGCCACCAGAGGGTGAGCCAGCCGCCGCTGCTTTTCAGTCCATCGATTTCGCTGTTGCGGAGAACGGCTCCGAAATAACTGCCCAGATTCGAGCCGGTGTAAAATTCACCGGTTAGACCAAATCGCGCAGACGGCGCAAGCGCCGCATGAGCCGCAAAACCCCAGCTTTCATATTTCTCCGAATTGCCCAGCGTTGTCTCGGCTTTCAATTTGCCCCAGAGTCCCGAGAAACCGCCGCGTATTTGTCCGCCATTTGAAAGATTATGTTTCAAGTCGAAAAGAGCCTGAACCGAAGGAATACCGGCATCAGTGCCGTCGTCGGCGCCTTCCACAGTCTCCCCCGTCGCCAGAGTGAAAGTCGGCGTCAAATCGGTGCCAATCGTCCGGAAAAATCCGGCGGCGAATCCGATTTCTGTCGTTTTGTCCGCCTGGTAATTATACCAAAAACTTACTTGCGGGCGGCGATACCCGATATTGCCGCAACCCCAGAGCACCGAATAATTGAGAGTGCTTGGATTCAGCGGCGATATCAGATCCCAGGACTGACCGGCAAGCAATTTGTATCGTCCCGATTCCACCGCGAAGTAAGCGTGGCGCAGCTGAAGCATCGCCTTATTCTCCGCAACGCCGGAAACGCTGGCATAAAGGTCCATCTCCAGTTTCCCGGAGACTTTCAGGTTGCCATAGCCGTTGCCGATGAGATTGACGCCAAAGCGAGTTTCATTGGCAGTCATATTGAACTGCTCGTCGTCATCAGCATTGGCTGGGGGCTGCACCCACATTACAAAATTGCCATGGCTGGTGAGACTTCTGTCGTACGCCCCGTCAAGTTTAAAGTAACCGTATCCTTTGATGTCGAAGGACGGTTTGCCCTCCGCCAGAGCCGGCGATACTGAAATAAGCAGGATAATGGCGGCGGTAATCGTTCTGGTTGCGATCTTACTCATGGTTTCCTCCCAAATGTATTTTTTTCTCTCTGTTAATCTATCAATCCTAATGATGGGATTTTCTCCCCGTCGCTTTCCCGGGCGATATGCTCCGCCGATTCCAGGTCGGCCGATGTGAGAACGCGGTCTATATCAAGAAGAATCTTCACACTATTTTTGACCTTGCCGATGCCCAGGATGAAGCTGGTGTCGATATCGCAGCCAAATTCCGGGGATTCTTCAATCTCTTCTTCCTTAATATCCAGCACTTCCGATACGGCGTCAACCAGGATGCCCATCAAAAGCGAGTTGTCGGCGGCGGCGACATCGACCACAATGATGCATGTTTCCTCGGTATCCGGAGCAGGCTCCATTCCGAATTTGGTGCGCAGGTCGAGCACCGGAATAACTTTGCCCCGCAGGTTTATAACACCCCGAATGTGATTGGGGGTTCGGGGCACCTTGGTTATATCCATCAGTCCAATGATTTCGCGGACTTTTAAGATTTCCAGTCCGTACTCCTCCGCCGCCAGGCGAAAGGTCAAATACTTTCCGGCGCGGTTGGCCGCTGAGGCGACCTCATTCTGACCGCTTTTCTGATACCTTTTTTTCTCTTGCATTCATCTCTCCCCTATGTCAAATCTGCGATATTTTCGCCTTTCAATAACCTTAAGCCAGCATTACCGGCGTCCGGTTCTCTGATGGCAGCGCGCTGCTGCCTTCTCCGCCTGCCAATGACTTCCTCTCCGTCTCTCCCTTATGGCGCCAGTTTACCTCGGAGGCAAGATTTATAATCCCGCCGACATCAATAATCAGCCCGACATTGCCGTTGGACAGTATCGCGCCGCCGGCAATCCACTTCTGGTTACCGAAAGTCCTGCCGAGATTCTTGATGACTGTCTGCCTCTGACCGAGCAACTCATCCACAACCAGCCCTACCCGCTTGAAACCGTCTTCGACAACCACCACCGTTCGAGGGCGGTTGTCTTGCGGGTCGTGGGGAATACCGAAAAGCTCATTAATTCGAATCAGGGTCAAAAGGTCGCCGCGCAGATCCACTATTTCTCCCCTCCCTACGACGGATTTTATCATCTCCTTTGAGAGACGCAGCGATTCCACAATAGAAAGGGTCGGAATAATATAGCATTCCTCTTCCACTTTTACCAGCATTCCGTCAATGATTGCCAGAGTCAGCGGCAGTTTCATCGAAATGAGCGCTCCTTTTCCGGGTGTCGAATTTATTTCCAGATGCCCCCGCATGGCATCGACGTTCTTACGCACCACATCCATCCCCACTCCCCGCCCCGAAAGATCGGTAACCTTCGCCGCCGTGGAAAAGCCGGGCAGCAGAATCAGCCCGAAAATCTCTTTGTCGGAGAGCTCCCGCTCCCCGTCGAGCAGTCCCTTTTCTCTTGCTTTCTCCAGGATTTTTTCCTTATTCAATCCCCGGCCGTCATCTTCGATATCGAAAAAGATATTCCCCCCTTTGTGGTATGCCCTCAGGGTAATTTTGCCGCTTCGGTTCTTGCCCGCTTTTACCCTCTCTTCAGGGGATTCGATGCCGTGGTCGACGGCGTTTCGTATCATATGCATTAAGGGGTCGCCGATATTTTCGACAATACTGCGGTCCACCTCTGTTTCCTCCCCGAAAATCGCCAGTTCCACTTCTTTCCCTGATTTTTTGGTCAATTCGCGCACCGCCCGCGCCAGTTTTTGAAAAGTCGGTTTTACCGGCACCAGCCGCATTGCCATCCCCATCTCCTGTAATTCGCGAGTAATTTTATTGAGATGCGAAATGTTGCGGGCGATTTTGGGGGAAGCCATCTTCAATATCTCTTCATCCTGCCCAACCATCGATTCGGCAATTACCAGTTCGCCGATAGTGTCCACCAGACGGTCCAGACGGTCGGTGTCGATTTTAACCATCTCTTTGACTGCCGACGCGATTTTGTCGGAGCGTGTCTGCTGCTGCTCACGAAGAGCATGCGCCACAACTTTCGCCGGCACCAATCCCTGCCGAACCAGAGTCTCCCCCAGTTTTTCATCAGGTTTTTCTTTTCTGGAGAGCGCCGAATCAATCTCCTGCTGGGACACTGCCCCCATCTCTATCAAAATATCGCCGACCCGCGAGGAGGTCCCCATCGTATTGCCCTGCGCCGGGTTGGCTATGATGCTACGAAGTCGCTCCAGACGCGGAATTGTCAGCGACGCGCCGTCAAAATATCCATCCGATTTCAGCGCCGTTTCAACCCCTTCGAGGAGATGGCGCATGGTATCAACGGCGTCGAAAATGATATCGGCGATTGGACCCGAGACGGTCAGGCTTCCCTTGCGCGCCAGGTCGAGAACTGTCTCCGACTCATGCGCCAGAACCAGTATCGGTTTTAACTCCAGGAATCCGGCGGCTCCTTTTATTGTATGAAAACTGCGGAAGATGGCATGGATAGCCCCTTCAATATCAGTGCCGGCTTCGATATCCATCAGTTTCTGCTCTGCCACGGCACAATGCTCGCGCGCCTCATTGATAAAGTCAGCGAGCAGGGCGCTGTCGCTGTTCTGCAGGTTAATTGCCAGCTCTTCTGCCGCTTCAGCTGCTTCCTCAGGTGGATATACCACTTTATCCCCTTGGGCACTCGCCTCGCTCTCACTCTGCTGTCCCTTTGAGATAGCCGATTTCGAGTTTTCCAATATTTCGGGACTGCTGCATTCTGAACTGGCGGCGGCATCATTGAATCTGGCGGAGGACTCTCTTTCAGAGCCTCCCCGGCCATTCCGAACCATTTTTTGCAGCGCGCTGATGGTGTCGCCGATTTTCTCTATCTGGGAGGCTCTATCCGAAACTTCATTGAGAACAATCTTCTCTAATATCAGAGAGCATTCCCGGCAGAGCCTTTCGACGTCCGGCCGCGCTTGACGACAGTCAGCTGCCAGCTGCAGAAAACTCTCATGCAGACGGGCGAGGGCGGGAAGGTCCTCGACGCTCAACAGCACCAAATCGGCCGCCAGCATATCCAGTTTTTTCTCCAGAGAATTAACAGCCATAAAAACGGCACCCCATAATGAAATCCGCCGATTCAGTTTCTTTCCAGTCCATTGACAAAGCCCCTTATACTTCTGTCAGATGGGACTATTAAAAAGTCATCTTGTCATCGCCGCCAGAATACTGACAGCGCTTAACGGTTAATCGACCTGCCGAGAAATCCCTTTAGAGCCGAGAGCGTGTAATAATTGAAACTGTATAAAAATAGTTTCCAATCTTGAACGGCCAACACCAGGCCGTCTTTGCCCCTAAGCGTCTTTAGAAAAAGTATTGCAGATTGCAGGAAAGGCTCATTCTGAAACAAGATGTATGGCTTTCCTGCCTGATGGCGGAAGAACCCCAGCTTAACTATCTTCTTTTGGTTGCATAACAAATTGGATTTTATTAACTTAATTCTCCAAAACAGAAGGAGGCGGGAAAATTTTTCAAATTTCCATAAAATAGAGCGTATAATCGAAGAATAACCTGCCAGATTTGGCGTGAGTGGAAAAAATTGGATATCCATTAATACAAAACGGTTAAATCCGTTGAATAAATCTTATGACCGATAATGCTTTTACATCAAAGACAACAGTGGCTGTCCCCAAGGAGAATTTCCCCGGCGAGAGACGGGTCGCCCTTACTCCCGATACCCTGCCGACTCTCATAAAAGCAGGTATAAATATTCTGGTTCAGTCTGGCGCCGGAAGCGAAGCCGGATTTGCCGACGCGCAATATCGGGAAAAAGGGGCAGAGATAGTTGATAATCGTCGGTCATTGTTTGAAGTGGCTGATGTCGTAGTCCAGGTTCGCGGTCTGGGAGCAAATCCGGTCGCCGGGAAAGATGACCTTTCGCTTTACCGGGCGGGACAGACAATTATAGCCCAGTTCGAACCGCTGGCTGAACCGGAGGCGGTAAAGGAACTGGCTGCCCGCAAGGTTACCGCATTGTCGTTGGAGTTGATGCCCCGGATAACCCGGGCGCAGAGTATGGATGTACTTTCCTCGATGGCGACCATTGCCGGATATAAGGCGGTCATCCTGGCGGCGGAGGCGCTGCCGAAAATATTTCCGATGTTGATGACAGCGGCCGGGACAATATCGCCGGCGCATGTCTTTGTCATTGGCGCCGGAGTAGCGGGACTTCAGGCAATCGCTACCTCCCGCCGACTGGGGGCGATTGTCAAAGGATATGATATCCGCCCCGCCGTAAAAGAACAGGTGGAGAGTTTGGGGGCGAAATTTGTCGAACTGCCGCTGGAAGCGGCCGGCGCCGAAGATAAAGGGGGATATGCCAAGGCGATGGGTGAAGAGTTCTATCGCAAACAGCGGGAACTGATGGCGAAAGTTATCGCCGAAAGCAATGTGGTGATTACGACGGCGCTTGTCCCCGGCAAAAAATCCCCAATTCTGATAACCGCCGAGATGGCCAAGGGGATGGCGCCCGGTTCGGTAATAGTGGATCTTGCCGCCGAAAAGGGGGGCAACTGCGAACTGACCAGGCCGGGTGAGACAGTATCAGTTAACGGCATCACTATTATTGGTCCGGTCAATATTACCTCGACTGTACCATTCCATGCCAGCCAGATGTACGGAAAGAATGTGAGCACCTTTCTTACGCATTTGGTGAAGAAAGGGAAAATGGCGCTGGATATGACTGACGAAATCACTCGCGAGACAATGCTTACTCGTGACGGTGAGATAACACATCCGCAGATTCGTCAATTGCTGAATATGACGCCATTGGCGTCGGCAAATAAGGAGGCTTGATGGAATTCTTTATCATGATATTGACTGTTTTCGTGCTTGCCATTTTTGTCGGATTCGAAGTTATTACCAAGGTTCCGCCGATTCTTCATACGCCACTGATGTCGGGTTCAAACGCCATATCGGGAATAACCATCATTGGCGCGATATTGTCGGCCGGCACCAAACATACGACACTCACAGCCGTCCTCGGTGTCGCGGCGGTAGCATTTGCCACCATCAACGTGGTGGGCGGTTTTCTGGTGACCGACAGAATGCTGAAAATGTTCAAGAAGAAAGATTAGAGTATGTCTCCGGTTCTGGTAAATCTCGCCTATCTGGTAGCGTCGGTTCTTTTCATTTTCGGTCTTAAGGGTCTGTCTCATCCGCGGACGGCGGTCCGGGGCAATCTTCTTGGCGCCCTGGGGATGCTGCTTGCAATCATCGTGACTCTGATTGACCGCAGCATTATCAGTTATGAACTGATTATAATCGGTTTCATAATCGGCGCCGCGATCGGCGCTGTACTGGCATATAAAGTACAAATGACCGGCATGCCGCAGATGGTGGCTCTACTGAACGGGTTCGGCGGAATTGCGTCACTTCTCGTGGCGGGCGCCGCGCTCGGCGAGTCGATTCATCTCGGTGTCGCCCCGACCGACCAGTTTACGATTGCTACCGTCGCGACCGGAATCATCGGTTCGGTTACATTCTGGGGGAGCCTGGTCGCCTTCGGGAAACTTCAAGGCATAATATCGGAAAGAGCGATTCATTTCAAAGGACTGCATACCTTAGATATACTTCTCGGCATCGCCGCCATCGCCTGCGGCGTTTACATCGTGATGGAACCATCAGTGTACTGGCCTTATTGGGCGTTGGTCGGGATCGCCTCGATTCTGGGCGTTCTGCTGACTATACCTATCGGCGGCGCCGATATGCCGGTGGTGATAGCCCTGCTCAACTCCTACTCCGGTCTTGCCGGAGCCGCTACCGGTTTCGTGCTGAACAATAATGTGCTTATCATTGCCGGTTCCCTGGTTGGCGCCTCAGGAATAATCCTGACAGATATAATGTGCCGCGCGATGAATCGAAGCTGGTTAACGGTGCTTTTTGGCGTTCTTGGACCTACCTCATCTACTCCCTCAAGTGACGATGTCTATGCCGGAAAGGTCAAAGCAACTTCGCCGGAGGAAGTGGCGATGGTGCTTGACAGCGCCCGGCGGGTGGTCATAGTCCCCGGTTACGGAATGGCTGTTTCGCAAGCCCAGCATGCCGTGCGTGACCTGACCAACCTTCTCGAATCAAAAGGAGTCGAGGTCGAATTTGCCATCCACCCGGTGGCAGGAAGAATGCCGGGACATATGAATGTACTCCTGGCGGAAGCCAATATCGCGTACGATAAGTTGAAAGAGATGGATGAAGTAAACTCTACCATCGAGACAGCCGATGTCGCGATAATATTGGGCGCAAATGATGTCGTCAACCCGGTGGCGCGCACTGACCCGCATTCTCCAATCGCAGGTATGCCAATTATTGATGTCGACAAAGCCCGCACCGTAATTGTCATTAAACGCTCTTTAAGTCCCGGCTTTGCCGGCATCCCCAACCCGCTCTTCGCGCTGGACAATACATTGATGCTTTTCGCCGACGGCAAAAAGGCTATACTGGACCTGATTGGGGCTATTAAAGAGGCTTGAGCCGAGGTTATACAGGAGCCAACTGCCGAAGTTTCATTCTCCCCCGTTCTTGATTTTCAAGGCACTCTAAACCGGGCGATGACCTGGTCGAATGCCAGTAAGTCTGACGGACCCATGCAGAGGACGCTCAGTATCCCTTTGTAATAGGAGATTGTCAGAGGGAAACTGACATTCCAGCCGTATGACGCCATAACCTTGCCGGAGTCATTGATTACCCGAGCGCTGTCCGGAACGCTGACAAGAAATTGGGAACCGACCCGGGCAAGGGAATAAACTTCGCTATATATCGTGAATCGAAAATCGCCCACGGCGCTGTCGGCGGCTAAGGATGCCGGGATGTCAATAGAATACATATGTGAAATGGGACCTATTCGACGCACCATGTACATATTACTGCCGTTAACCGTTATCGGTCCCGGGTCGAGCTGTCGCCAGTGGAAACTGCCCTGCCGTTCTCCGGTCAAGGAGAGCCGGTAACATCGTTTGGAATCGGTGACCCAGAGAAATTCGCCATCAAAGGCTACCTGCTCCATTTCGGGCTCCGGCATAGGAATGCCGGCAAGGAAATTCCCGGAGTATGCCAGGCGCAAAAGTTCATCGCCCCGTTCCGGAAGCAACCAGTAACTTTCTCCGTCATCCGCTATCGAAAAAATTATGAACCCGCTGTCATTAGCGACAGAAATCGGTCGGTACGCCCGATGCAGCTGAATTGCGCGCATAGCAAAGCCGGATGAAAGCCGGGTGGGTTTTATCATCATTTTCTTGTCTTCGTCAAGGCAATCTAAAGCGGCAATGCCGTGCCCGCTAAGCAGATGAAATTGAGGTGCCGGAGCGTGAAAACATGCATCGTAACGAAAAGTCGGTGAAAACGCTCTATATGCTGCGCGAGAAAAATCATAGATCTGATTCTCATCGTCGCAGGAGGTTATAGACGAATAGAATATCTGAATGTCATTCATCTCCCCGTTTCTTGCCAAAGAGTCCTGGCTCAGGTCAAATTTGTAGATATTGCTGTCGATGGCAAAAGGCTGGATCCGACTTGAGACCTTCAGCACCAGCGGCTCATTCAGAAGCGGATAATGCGGGGCTGAGAAGCCGCTCTTGGTAATCTTCTCCTCGCCGCAGGACAGAAACAGTATTGACGGTATTAAATAGACCCAAAGCCTTTTCATGATACCTCCCCATTGTGCCTCAACCATATTACCTGAAAATATGGACGTCCTGCTATTATTCTATGTCTAATTGTAAATCTGTCAATCGGTTTTTTTGTCGTCCCGGCGGGTGAAAATCGGTTTGGATTCTCAGCGGCCATCTCTTATCGTATAATATAAAAATCGAATTGGCGGAATCCCGATGGACCAGGAAGACCTGCGGCAGTTTTTCGGCAAAATGCTTAAAGATGAGGGGTATATTTCCTCGGAGTCGTTCGCTGTTTTCGGCAAACTGATTCGCCTTACCATTCAGTACCGCGACCGGCTTCTTGCGACAGAAAATGTCACATTGACGGTCGATGAGACCAAGCGGGGAATTGCCGTATATCTCGACGCCCTCAAGACGGGAAGTCTGGCGGAAGATATCGAACCGAAAATTGACGGGCTGGTGCGTCTCTGGCTCAAAGAGATAAACCATATCACCTTTTAATATTGACAAAGCGCGGAGCGCGGCGAAATTACCATCATGAATATCTGGCGTAAAAAACGGGCGATTTATATATATTTGAGTATGATGATTCTCTTTGGCTCCTGCGGCGGTCAATCGGAAACCGATGGCGTCGATTCGCTGTATCATTTGCGGCGTCAGAAGATGGTGGATAATCAGATTGTCGCCCGCGGTATCACCGACAAAAATGTCATAACGGCGATGCGCAGAATTCCGCGGCATCTTTTTGTGCCGAAGGAAGAGCGGGAGCAGGCGTACAGCGATGGTCCCCTGCCGATAGGGCATAATCAGACAATTTCGCAGCCCTATATAGTCGCCATAATGACGGAACTTCTCGGCCTCGACTCGACATCTAAGGTACTGGAAATCGGCACCGGTTCGGGATATCAGGCGGCGGTGCTGGGTGAGATTGCCGACTCGGTTTACACGATAGAAATCGTGAAGCCGCTGGCGGAGAGAGCGGCGCAGATTCTCGATTCGCTGGGATACAAAAATATTTTCGTGCGTGCCGGAGATGGTTATCAGGGGTGGCCCGAGGCGGCGCCGTTTGATGCGGTCATAGTTACGGCGGCGGCTCCCAAGATTCCGCAGCCGCTTATTGACCAGTTGAAGACAGGGGGACGTCTGGTAATACCGGTGGGAGAATTGTCGCAGGAACTTTACCTGGTGACCAAGAATGAAGAGGGGATACTGAAGCAGTCGATTATTCCGGTCCGGTTTGTGCCGATGACGGGGGAGGTTCAGAAGCGGTAAGGGGCATCCATTAAAAAATGTAAGTTCTTGGGCCACTGCATGTAATAGGTTCGTATTCGTTTTGATTTTGAAAGTGCGGATTAACCTCTTTTGTATCTGTCAATCTTCTGCAAGAGGGGTAATTGTGTGGATTCCGCACGGGCGATATTCCTGACCTAAAGATTTGTAAGTGTCTATTTATCGTATGTTCACCTCTCCATATATACCATTCCCGCCGATTCAGCGACGATTCGATAGTGATTTTGCGGATTGGACAGGAATCTGGATACGGATTTTGGTGATGGAATCGATGAATGGTAGCGATAGAGGAAAGACTCACCAGGTGGGTGAGGCA